>DATFRE010000090.1:0-3088 GCA_035263545.1 Dongiaceae bacterium | reverse complement strand
GATCGCGTCCCGGGGCTGCGCATTGGTCTTGATCCGAGCTTCGGCCTGGATCAGCCGGTCCAGCGCCTCTGCCAGCCTCGAGGCAGGCCAGAGCCGGAGCTGGGTGAGGAAGCGTTGCTCCAGCTTGAAGAAGACCGGTGGCCGCAGGGCCTTGATCGCGGCCCGGGAATCCTCGGCGCTCGCCACCTGGTGCAGGCGCAGCAGATGGCGGGCCGCCGCCCGCAGGATCGCGATCGGATCGCTGCCCTCCTCCAGGGCGCGGCGATAGGCGCGATCCAAGGCCGTGCTGTCGCCATCGGCCAGGGACAATGCGAGATCATCCAGGGTGAGTGCCGAGCTGTCCCCGACCACGGCCTCGGCATCGGCGAGGGTCAGGCGCCGTGCCGCAGGAGCGGGGGAGCGGCCGGCCGTTTCGGCCGGGCCGAGATAGAGCGCCAGCTTTTCCAGCTCCTGACGGGTGATGCCCCGGTCGCCGCCGAGACGCGCGAGGAGGAAGTCGATGGCGTCGCGATCCACCGTGAGGCGATGGGTCTTCAGCCAGTCGGCGATCACCTGCTGCAACGCCTCCTCGTCGTCGAGATAGCAGGGGATGGCGGCGGCGCGCGGCAGTCGCTCGAACAGGACGCGCAGGCTGGAGCGCGGACCCAGCTCGCCGGCCTCGAGAACGAGGAAGGCGGCCGGTGTCGTCTCCTCGAGAAGCTCGCCCAGGGCCTGGGTCAGCCCGTCCCCCACCTCGCGCAGCCGAAGGACCCGGCGACCGCCGGTCAGCGACAGGGCCGCTGCCTCGTCCGCGAGGCGGCCCGGATCCTCCTTGAGCTGTGCTGGCGTCAGCTCGGCGACACGGAAGGGGTCGCGGACATCGCCGGCGAGCCGTGCGACCAGTTCGACCGCCCGTTCCCGGACGAGGCCCTGGTCTGGGCCGTAGAAGAGAACGGCGCCGACGCTCTCTTCGGCCGATCGGAAAAACCGCGGGAGATCGCGCGGGGCGACCTTCATCAGGGCGAGGGCTGTTGCTGCTGCAGCGGTTGCGTCGCCAGGTAGGACGCGACCCGGTTGGAGATGTCGTCGGACAGGCTCTGGGCGGCGCGGCGCTGGGCATCTGCCTGGGAGACCACGGCCGAATAGGGATCGCTCGGGATGTCGTAGGCGGTGGTCGTCCGCGAGGTGGCATGAAAGACGGAAACGCCCGGATTATCGACCAGGTAGAGGTTATAGGTTGCCGTGAAAGTGGTATCGATGCGCGTCGCCGTCTGGTTCACGCTGACGAGCTGCTCGGAGGAGATCTGGCCCAGCGTGACGACGAGGTAATAGCGCGGATCGGGCGGCACGCCCTGAGGGTTCATCTGGTCGCGCAGGTTGTTGTAGAGCTGCTGGCCGGTCCGCTCGGCGATGGGCTGGATATGAACCTGCGCCAGCTGCGGCCCCGCATCGCCCCCCACGCCACCCATGTTCTTGCTTTGCCCATAGAGCGGCTCCCAGCCGCAGCCGGCGAGCGGCGAGATCAGCGCCAGCGCGGCAAGGAGAGCAAGCCATGGGCGCCCCAATCCCGGGCGCCCCAGTCCCGGGCGCCGAAGCCTAGACCACCACATTGATGATCCTGTTGGGGACCACGATCACCTTGCGCACGGGCTTGCCGGCCCGGGCGCGCGTGACATTCTCATCGGCGAGCGCCGCCTGCTCGGCCACCTCCCGCGGACAGTCGCGCGGCAGCGATATCGTCGAGCGCAGCTTGCCGTTGACCTGCACGGCAATGGTGACCGAATCGTCGATGACCAGGGCCGGGTCGGCCTCGGGCCAAGGCTGGTCGGCGAGCAGGCCGCCATGGCCGAGGCGCTGCCAGAGCTCTTCCGCCAGATGGGGCATCATCGGCGCCAGCAGCCGGACCAGGCTCTCCAGCGTCTCGCGCCGTACCGCGGCGCTCGCGCCCGGCGCCAGCTCGTCGATCGTGTTGGCGAGCTCGTAGATCCGCGCCACCGCCCGGTTGAAGCGGAAGCGCTCGATATCTTCGGTGACGCCGGCGATGGTCTTGTGGGTTGCCCGGCGCAGCCGCATCGAGGCCCCGTCGGCCTCGAGGCTCTCGCCATTGACGCTTTCTCCGGGGCGCGCATTGCGAAGCGCCAGTTCCTCGAGTGCGCCGTCCACCATGCGCCACAGGCGCTGGGCGAAGCGCCAGGCGCCCTCGACCCCCGCTTCGGTCCATTCGAGATCGCGCTCCGGCGGGCTGTCCGAGAGCATGAACCAGCGCGCCGTATCGGCGCCGTAGGTCTGGATGATCTCGGAGGGATCGACGACGTTCTTCTTCGACTTGCTCATCTTCTCCGAGCGGCCGACCTCAACCGGCCCGCCATCGGCGACCGTGACGAGTCTTCCGTCGGAGCCCTTGGTGACTTCCTCGGGCAGCAGCCAGTTGCCGTCGCCGTCGCGATAGGTCTCGTGGCACACCATGCCCTGGGTGAAGAGGCCGGCGAAGGGCTCGTCGAATTCGAGCAGGCCGATGCGCCGCATGGCACGGGTGAAGAAGCGCGAGTAGAGCAGGTGCAGGATCGCATGCTCGACGCCGCCGACATATTGGTCGACCGGCAGCCAGTAACGCGCGGCGGTGGCCTCGACCGGCCCGTCGCTGCGCGGCGAGCAGTAGCGGGCAAAATACCAGGAGGAATCGACGAAGGTGTCGAAGGTGTCGGTCTCGCGCCGCGCCGGCCCGCCACAGCGGGGACAGCTCACATGCTTCCAGGTCGGGTGATGCTCCAGCGGATTGCCCGGCCTATCGAAGGTCACGTCCTCCGGCAGGCGCACCGGCAGGTCGCTCTTCGGCACGGGAACGATGCCGCAGGCCGCGCAATGGATGACGGGAATCGGACAGCCCCAGTAGCGCTGGCGCGAGACCAGCCAGTCGCGCAGCCGGTAGTGCACCATGCGCTCGCCGGCGCCGATCTCCTCCAGCCGCCGGATCGCCCGGTCGATCGCCATCGGCACGTCGAGCCCGTCGAGGAACGCGGAATTGGCGAGGCGGCCATCGCCGATATAGGCGACTTCGTCGATGTGGAAGCTGGCCGGATCGGCACCCGGCGGGATCACCACGGGCGTG
>DATFRE010000089.1:0-26996 GCA_035263545.1 Dongiaceae bacterium | reverse complement strand
GGCCCGGCGCGCCATATGAATGCTCGGACTGGGAGCAAATCGAGAAATTCGCCGAAGTGGTGAACCGCGCCGGTTACGCGAGCCCGGTGCGCACGCCGCGCGGGCGCGACATCATGGCCGCCTGCGGCCAGCTCAAGAGCGAGAGCATCCGCCAGCGCAAGGCTGGGCGGGACGGAGAGCGGGCAGCCTGATCCCGCGGGCGCCCGGGCCTTGTCCCGGGGCCGCCAATCCCTATACTCCGCGCGCTTTTCCTGAGACCGAGGACCTTCCATGAAGCGCGACGTCAAGAAGGTCGTGCTCGCCTATTCCGGCGGGCTCGACACCTCCGTGATCCTGAAATGGCTGCAGACCACCTATGGCTGCGAGGTGGTGACCTTCACCGCCGATCTCGGCCAGGGCGAGGAACTGGAGCCCGCGCGCCGCAAGGCCGAGATGCTGGGGATCAAGCAGATCTATATCGAGGATCTGCGCGAGGAGTTCGTCCGCGACTTCGTCTTCCCCATGTTCCGCGCCAATGCGCTCTATGAGGGCTGCTATCTGCTGGGCACCTCGATCGCCCGCCCGCTCATCGCCAAGCGCCAGATCGAGATCGCGCGGGAGACCGGCGCCGACGCCGTCGCCCACGGCGCGACCGGCAAGGGCAACGACCAGGTGCGCTTCGAACTCACCTATTACGCCCTCAATCCCGACATCAAGGTGATCGCGCCCTGGCGCGAATGGAATTTGTCCTCGCGTACCAAGCTGCTGGAGTTCGCCGAGCAGCACCAGATCCCCATCGCCAAGGACAAGCGCGGCGAGGCGCCCTTCTCGGTGGACGCCAACCTCCTGCACATCTCCGCCGAGGGCAAGGTGCTGGAGGATCCCTGGCACGAGCCGGAGGAGTTCGTCTACAGCCGCAGCGTGGCGCCGGAGCAGGCGCCCGATCAGCCGACCTATGTGGAGATCGAGTTCCTGCGCGGCGATCCGGTCGCCCTCGACGGCGAGACACTGTCGCCGGCGCGCCTGCTGACGAGGCTCAACCAGCTTGGCGGGGCCAATGGCATCGGCCGGCTCGATCTCGTGGAGAACCGCTTCGTCGGCATGAAGAGCCGCGGCGTCTACGAGACGCCGGGGGGAACGATCCTCGCCGCGGCCCATCGAGGCATCGAGAGCCTGACGCTCGACCGCGGCGCCTTGCATCTGAAGGACGATGTCATGCCGCGCTATGCCGAGCTCATCTATAACGGCTTCTGGTTCAGCCCGGAGCGCGAGATGCTCCAGGCCCTCATCGACAAGAGCCAGGAGCATGTGGAGGGAACGGTGCGCCTCAAGCTCTACAAGGGCAGCGTGCGCGTCGTCGGCCGCAAATCGCCGAAATCGCTCTACAGCCTCGCCCATGTGACCTTCGAGGCCGACCAGGTCTACGACCAGCGCGACGCCGAAGGCTTCATCAAGCTGAACGCGCTGCGCCTGCGCCTGCTCAAGCGGGGGCGCGAGTAACGACGGAGCGCCGCCCATCCTTCACTATCGTCATGCTCGGGCTTGTCCCGAGCATCCACGTCTTGCGGTCGTCGGCACGCAGAGAGGCCCCTAAGGCGACGACTGCACCGTCACGTTGTCGCAAACTCGTGGATGGTCGGCCTTCGCCGGCTATGACGGAGAGTGCTGATGGCTTCGACACAGCGCACCGGCTATCTCGCCCCCGAGGGTCATCTCGAGGATCTGGTGGCGGAGCTGGGCGAGGTGGCGGAGATCCACGGGCGGCTGATGGTCGCGGAGGGGCCGCCGCGGCCCGCAGCCTGGACCGCCAATATCTGGCGCAATCCCGAACGCCTCGCCATCGCCTCGATCGCCGATGGCGCGGCGCAGCTCCGCGCCCGGCAGCGCAACTGGGCGCTCTATCCCCATCGCCTGCACCGGAGGGCATCGCTCATCGCCGAGCGCCTGCCCCATGTGAGCGCCAAGCCGCTGGTCTTTCCCGCACGCGCGCCGCGCGCCCCGCTCGGCTCCTGGACTCTGCTGGATGAGGCTACGATTCTGGCCGCCAGCAACTGCTCGAGCCCCTTCCCGAATGGCGAGGCGCGCTTCGTCGAGGATCGCGAAGGCCCGCCCAATCGCGCCTATCTCAAGCTCTGGGAGGCGCTGACCCTGATCGACCGGCATCCGGGACCGGGCGATCTCTGCCTCGATCTCGGTGCCAGCCCCGGCGGCTGGAGCTGGGTGCTGGCGAAGCTCGGCGCCCGGGTCATCGCGGTGGACAAGGCGCCGCTCGCGCCCTCGGTTGTGGCGATGCCCGGGGTGGAAGTCCGCCAGGCCAGCGCCTTCTCGATCGAGCCCGCAATCCTCGGCCCGGTCGACTGGCTGTTCTGCGATGTGATCTGCTACCCGACGCGCCTGCTTAGCCTGGTCGAGCGCTGGCTCGCCACGGGCCTGGCGCGCAATCTGCTCTGCACCATCAAGTTCCAGGGCGCGACGGATCACGAGGCGGCCCGGCGCTTTGCCGCCATCCCGAAGTCGCGGCTGGTCCATCTCCATCACAACAAGCACGAGCTGACCTGGATCCGGCTGGCTTGAGGCCAGTCACGGCTGGGCTGGGATCCTGCTCTCGCCATAGAGATGGCAATCCACCGGATGCGGCGCGGCGGAGGTGCCGAGATCGACCCGCGGCGGGACCACGGTCCGGCACTGGGGCATCACATGCGGGCAGCGGGTGTGAAAGGGGCAGCCGGGCGGCGGCGCCTCGGGGTTGGGAGCGTCGCCGGAGAGGATGATGCGCTCCCTCCGGCGGTCGGGATCGGGCTCGAGGATGGCCGAGACCAGGGCCTGGGTATAGGGATGGGCGGCGCGCCGGTAGAGTGCCGCGGTCTCGGCCATCTCGACGATCCGGCCCAGATACATGACGGCGACCCGGTCGCTGATATGCTCCACCACCGCGAGATCGTGGGAGATGAAGACGTAGGAGAGGCCGAGCCGGGCTTTCAGTTCGATCAGCAGATTCAGGATCTGCGACTGGATCGAGACATCGAGGGCCGAGACCGGCTCATCGGCGACGATCAGCTTCGGTTCGGGTGCGATGGCGCGGGCGATGCCGATGCGCTGGCGCTGCCCACCGGAGAACTCATGCGGGTATCGGCCGGCCGCGTCGGGCTCCAGCCCCACGATCTCGAGCAGCTCGGCGACACGGCGCCGGCGCTGGGCCGCATCGCCGAGACGGTGGATCACCAGAGGCTCGGCAATGCTGGCGCCCACGGTGAAGCGCGGATCGAGGGAGGCGTAGGGATCCTGGAAGATCGGCTGCATATGCCGGCGCAGGCGCCGGCGCGCGACCGCCGAGAGGCCGGCGAGGTCGACGCCCTCGAAGCGCACAAGGCCCGCGGTCGGCGTATGCAGCCCAAGCATCAGGCGCCCCAGGGTCGATTTGCCCGAGCCCGATTCGCCGACGATCCCGAGGGTTTCGCCGGGCGCCAGGCTCAGGCTCACATCCTCCACCGCCTTCAGCCAGCGGCCCTCCCTGCCGCGGAAATGCTTGGCGACCCCGTCCACCTCCAGCAGCGGGCCGCTCATGGCACGGGGTTCCAGCAGGCGGCCCACTGCCCCTCGCCCGCCGCCGTCAGCTCGGGACGCTCGGCGCGGCAGCGCGCGAGAGCGCGGGGGCAGCGATCGGCGAAGCTGCAACCGATGCCGCGACGGCCCGGCGGCGGCACGGTGCCGGCAATGGTCGGCAGCTTGCCCCCTTTGGGGACCAGCCGCGGCCGGGCGGCCAGCAGGCCATGGGTATAGGGATGACGGGGATGGCGGAAGAGCGCCTCGGCGCCGGCGCGCTCGACGATCCGCCCGGCATACATGACGGCAACCGCATCGCACATCTCGGCAACCACGCCCAGATCATGGGTGATGAGCAGGAGCGCCATGCCGAGCTCGCGCTTGAGCCGGCGCAGGAGATCGAGGATCTGGGCCTGGATGGTGACGTCCAGCGCCGTGGTCGGCTCGTCGGCAATGAGGAGCCGGGGCCGGCAGACCAGCGCCATGGCGATCATCACCCGCTGGCGCAGGCCGCCGGAGAGCTGGTGGGGATATTGGCCGAGACGGCGCTCGGGCGCGCCGATCCCCACATGGCGCAGCATCTCCAGCGCCAGCACCCGGGCCTTCGCGCCCGACAGGCCGCGATGAAGCCGCAGCACCTCCTCGATCTGGAAACCGACGGAGAGGACGGGATTGAGGCTTGTCATCGGCTCCTGGAAGACCATGGCGATGCGATCGCCCCGGATGGCGCGCATCTGATCGGGGGGAAGTGCCAGGAGATCCTTGCCCTCGAACAGGATGCGCCCGCCGAGCACCCGCGAGGGCGGGCTCGGCAGCAGGCGCATGATGGACATGGCGGTAACGCTCTTGCCGCAGCCGGATTCGCCCACCAGGCCGAGGGTGCGGCCGGCCTCGAGCGCGAAGCTCGTCTCCTCGACGACCCGCCGCGGCCCCGCCTCGGACTCGAAGGCGACGGTAAGGCTCTCGACCGCGAGCAGGCTCACTCGAAGACGATGCGGGGAAAGTAGAAGGAGACGACCCAGTTCGGCATGTCGACGATCTCGCTGATCCGCAGGTCGCCGGCGACGCTGCAGAGCAGATAGGCGTCGATGGCCGAAAGCCCGTGGCGCTTCGACAGCAGATGGATCATGCCGGAGACGGCATTGCGCGCGCCCTGCATCAGATCGGGGCCGATGCCGGTGGTGACGTCATAGCCCTTGGCGTCGCGATGAAGGCTGGCATGGCCGGGGACGCGGTAGCGCGGGAAGGCGATGTTGGCGCCCTTCACCAGCTCGAACTTTGCCGCGACGTTCATCTGGCTTTCGATGGCAGTGCCGCAGACCTCGCCATCGCCCTGTGCCGCATGGGTATCGCCGACGGAGAAGAGCCCGCCCGGCACCTCGACCGGCAGATAGAGCTGCGTTCCGGCGGACATGTCGCGGATGTCCATATTGCCGCCGACCCGCCGCGGCGGGACGATGCTGTGGAGGCCCGGCTCCGCCGGCGCCAGGCCGATGGTGCCGCAGAAGGGCTTCAGCGGCACGCGCCCGCCCGGCCCGTAGGCCGCGGGCTTGAGGCTCCCGGGCTCATATTTCCAGATATGGAGCGCCGGTTCCTTGAACTGATCGGCGAGCAGGCCGAAGCCCGGGATGTTCGCTGTCCAGCCCCAGCCGCTGGGGGTGAAGTCGAGCAGCGTCACCTTGATGGCATCACCCGGTTCGGCATCCTCGACGAAGATCGGACCCGAGACCGGATTGACCTTGCCGAAATCGAGCTTGGCGATATCCGCGACCGTGGAGTTCGCCGTGATCTGCTGGCCCGAGGAATCGATGGTCCGGAACTCGATGGTCTCGCCCGAGGCGATGGAGAGCACCGGCTCATTGGCGTTGTTCCAGCCGAGATGGTGCTTGTGGATGGTGTGGTTGCAGCGCTCGGCCATGATCTCGTCGTCTCCGCAGATGAGGGATGGGGGAGCGATGGGGCGCGGCCGAATGGCCGCGCCCCGCTCCGCTACTGCGCGTCCTTGGCGTAGATGTATTCGTAGTTCACCGGAATATGGATCGGCTCGATGAAGAGGATGGGATCGCCGCCGACCCGGTCCGAATGCATGGTGTAGCGCTCCTCGTTCATGATCGGGACCCAGGGCGCGTCCTTCATCACATCGTCGAAGACGCCCTTCCAGGCCTCGGCGCGCTGGGCCTGCACCGCTTGCGTCACCATGGTATCGGCAGCGGCCGCCCGCTTGTCGAGGGCCGAGTTGCAGTACCAGGACCAGTTCCAGCCGCCCTTCACCGCGCCCGCGCAACCCAGGATCACGGTGTAGAAATCGGAGGGATCCGGGAAATCGGCGATCCAGGCGAGCCCGCCAGACCAGACCATTGGTGCCCCGCCCTCGGTGCCGCCGGCCTCGATCACCGCCGGACCCGAGAGGCTCTTTATATCCGCCTTGATGCCGATGGCCGCGAGATCCTGCTGGATCGCTTGCGCGATGCGCGGCTGCGGATCGGTGTCGGTGGCGTAGAGCTCGGTCGAGAAGCCGTCGGGATAGCCCGCCTCGGCCAGCAGCGCCTTGGCTTTGGCCGGATCGAAGGGATAGCCCTGGAAGTCCTTGTCATAGCCCGGCAGCGAGGGCGGCAGGACCTGGTTCGCCACCTCGGCGCGGCCGTTGATGATCTGGATGATGCGCTTCTTGTTGATGGCCATGTTGACCGCCTGGCGCACCTTCAGATTGTCGAAGGGTTTTACCTTCACGTTGAGGGTGACGTAGCCGGTATGCATCTGCTGGCCGCGGACATAGAGATCCTTGTTGGCGGGATCGCCCGTAACCTGCAGGAACTGGGCTGGCGGGATGCCGTCGCCAAGGATATCCACCTCACCCTTCTTCAGGCGCAGCAGCGCCACCGTCGGCTCCTGCCCGAACTCGAAGGTGATCTGGTCGAGATAGGGCACGCCAGGCCGGTGATAGTCCTTGAAGCGGTTCAGCACGAGCTTCTGGCCCAGCTCCCATTCGCCGAAGGAGAAGGCACCGGTGCCCACCGGATGGTGGCCGAAATCGGCACCATACTTCGCGACCTCCTCCTTCGGCACGACGAAGGCGAAGTTGATGGCCATGATGTGGAGGAAGGTGGCATCGGGATGGTTGAGGGTGAAGACCACGGTCTTGTCGTCCGGCGTCTTGATGCCGGAGATGTCGGTGGTCTTGCCCGCCGCGGCGTCGTCATAGCCCTTGATCATGCTGAAATAGCCGGCGCCCGGGCATTGGGTCTTGGGATTGACCGCGCGCTCGATCGAGTACTTAACGTCCGCGGCGGTGACAGCGCGGCCGTTATGGAACTTCAGATTCGGACGAAGCGTGAAGGTATAGGTGAGCCCGTCATCGGAGATGGTGTAGCTCTCGGCCAGGTCGGGCATCAGCTCCGTCGTGCCCGGCTTATAGTCCATGAGGCCGCTGAAGATGCTCTTGATGATCGACCAGTTCTGCCAGTCATAGCCAACAGCCGGGTCGAGGGTCGCGAGATCGTCCTTGAAGGTGACGACCACGGCTCCGCCCTGCTTGGGCTGGGTATCGGCAAAGGCCGGCGACAGAATCGACGCGCCGGCCAGCGCAATGGCGGCAACTGCCGCCCGCGTCAGGCTCCGCATGGCTTACTCCTCCCTGTTGATCGCAAGATTGGGTGCATCTCATCGCAACCGGATGCGCGGGTCAATCAGGGGCGTCACCAGATCGGCGATGAGATTGCCGATCACGATGGCGATGGCGGCCACCAGGGTGACGCCCATGATGATGGGAATATCGAGGCGCTGGATCGCCTGCCAGGCGAGCTGGCCGATTCCAGGCCAGCCATAGACGGATTCGACGACCACGGCCCCGCCCATGAAAGTGCCGATGTCGAGGCCGACCATGGCGACCACGGGCAGAAGGGCGTTGCGCAGCGCATGGACGATGACCACGGCCCGCTCGGTGAGGCCCTTGGCGCGGGCGGTGCGGATATAGTCCTGGCGCAGCACCTCCACCAGGCTCGAGCGCAGGATGCGCGCATACCAGCCGCCGCCGCCGATGCCCAGGGTCAGCGCCGGCAGGATGAGATGGCCGAGGCTTCCATAGCCGCTCATGGGGAACCAGCCGGCGAGATAGGCCAGGAGATAGAGCAGGACGAGGCCGACGACGAATTGCGGCGTCGAAACCCCGGCGAAGGCCAGGATCATGATGGCCCGGTCCGCCTTGCCGCGGCGGGCGGCGGCCAGGATGCCGAGGGGAATGCCGATGGCGAGCTCGAAGAAGATAGCGCCCAGCATCAGGAGCAAGGTCGCGGGCAGCCGGCTCATGATGAGCTGGCCGACATCGGTCTTCTGGATATAGGAGTGGCCAAGATCGCCTTCTGCCAGATGCCCGAGATATGTGGCGTATTGCTCGGGCACCGGCCGGTCGAGGCCAAGCTGATGGCGGATCGATTCCACCGTCTCCGGGGTGGCGTTGCGCCCGGCGATCTGGCGCACCGGATCGGCCGGCATGAGAAAGGCGAGCGCGAAGGTCACCATCGTCACCCCGATCAGGATCAGGGCCGAGGCGAGGAAGCGCCGGGCGAGATAGGCGATCATCCGCCGCGCCCCCTGCCCGTGGGATCGAAGGCGTCGCGCAGCGCATCGCCCACGAGATTGAAGGAGAGCGCCAGAAGCAGGATCGCAGCGCCGGGGAAGAAGACCAGCCAGGGCGCGGTCAGGAAATAGGATTGGCTCTCATAGATGATGCCACCCCAGGAGGGAGTGGGTGGGCGCACGCCGATGCCCAGAAAGGAAAGGGTCGCCTCCAGGAGCACGGTGGTGGCGATGCCGAGTGTGCCCCAGACCAGGAGGGTGGGGGCGAGATGGGGCAGGATGTGGCGAAAGACGATACGCGGCCAGGCGGCGCCGAGTGCGCGGGTGGCCTCGATATAGTCGCGGGCCGCAAGGCCGGTGGTCTCGGTATAGATGATGCGCGCCACCTGGACCCAATTCACCAGCGCGATGACCAGGGCGACGATCCACAGGCTGGGCGCGAAGATGGCGGCGAGCGCGATCGCCAGCAGCAAAGCGGGGAAGGCGATCATCAGATCGGTGAACCGCATCAGCACGAATCCCACCGGCCCCTGGAGGTAGCCGGCGATGACGCCGACCAGCGCGCCGAGCGCAACGGCCGCGCTGTTGGCGGCCACGCCGATCATGAGGGAGGTGCGGGCGCCATAGATGAGGCGGGAAAGAAGATCGCGGCCGAGCAGATCGGTGCCGAGCCAGAAGCGCGCGCTGGGCGGCAGCGGTGCCCCCTCCAGGGTAAGGCCGTCGAAGAACTGCTGCGCGGGGTCATAGGGGGCGAGCCAGGGGGCGGCAAGCGCGACCGTGGTCAGCAGCAGGACCGCGGCGAACGCGCCCAATGCCAATCTGTCGCGGCGGAATCGCTTCCACGCCTCGCCCATTCTGCCTCCCTGAAAGCGCCGATGTTAGTTCGCCGCAGCGCCCGCGGCGATCACAACCTTGGCAAGCTTACCCCCAAAAGAGGGGGGCGAATCGGGCTTCCGCCGGCCGCGGGCCCTGGCTATAATCCTGACCATGCGTTCAAGAATTCTACGCTGTCCCGGCGATGTGCGGCCTCAATCCTCCCACAGTGGGTCCGCGCCGGCAGCGCGAACGCTCGACTCTCCCAATTTCGCCAGGTAGGCAAGGCACTTCAAAGCGGGGTGGCTCCGGCTACCCCGCTTTTTTCACGCCCTCAAGCTTGCTAGCGTTCGCAAGATGAAACGGGCGATCGGCCGGAAGCGCCGAGAGAACGAGGCGAAGATCCTGGCGGCGGCGGAGAAGGTCTTTGCCGAGCGCGGCTTCGCCGCCGCGACGACCTCGGCCATCGCCAAGCTGGCCGGCATGCCCAAGGCCAATCTGCACTACTACTTCCGCACCAAGGAGGCGCTTTACACGCGGGTCCTGGACGAGATCCTGGCGCTGTGGATCGAGACGGCGGAGGCGATCCGGCCCGAGGCCGATCCGAAAGAAGCACTCTCGGACTACATCGCAGCCAAGATCGATTTCTCGCGTAGCCGGCCGCAGGCTTCCAAGGTCTTCGCCAATGAGATTCTTCACGGCGCGCCCCGGGTGCGCCGGCGCCTCAAGGGCGACCTCAAGACCTGGCTCGAGGCCAAGAGCGCGGTCATCGAGGGCTGGATCGGCGCCGGCCGCATGGCGAAGGTGGAGCCCAAGCATCTTTTCTTCATCATCTGGGCGGCGACCCAGACCTATGCCGATTTCGAGGTCCAAGTGGCAGCCCTGCTCGACCGCCGCCGGCTGAAGGCGAGCGATTTCGAGGCCGCTTCGGCCCTGCTGCGGCGCATGGTGCTCAGCACCTGCGGGCTGGGGGATGCGGTGTCATCGAGCCTCGCGGCACCCCCCTCCCTAACCCTCCCCCGCAAGGGGGGAGAAGATTCGAGCGAGCTTGATCGCTCTTCCCCTGCCCCCTCGACGGGGGCGGGCCGGGGTGGGGGTGATGGCTCGCTGTCAAACGGCCTAAAGAGACGTCGATGAGCATCGAGATCCAGACCGTCGAGATGCATACCGGCGGCGAGCCGGTGCGTCTCGTGGTGGGCGGGTATCCGCCAATAGCCGGGGCGACGATCCTCGCCAAGCGGCGCCATGCCCAGGCGCATCTCGATCATCTGCGCCGCCTGCTGATGTTCGAGCCGCGCGGTCATTTCGATATGTATGGCGTGCTACCCGTCGAGCCCGATCTGCCGGGGGCCGATCTCGCCGTGCTCTTCATCCATAACGAGGGCTACTCCACCATGTGCGGCCATGCGGTGATCGCGCTAGGCCGCTGGGCGGTGGATCAGGGGATCGTGCCCCGGAAGGACGGGGAGACCCGGGTCGCCATCCAATGCCCCTGCGGGCTGGTGGAGGCTTTCGTGGCCGCGGACGGGGCCGTGCGCTTCCTGAGCGTGCCGGCCTTCGCCTTCGCTCTCGACGCGGCCCTGGAGGTGTCGGGGCTGGGGCCCGTCACGGTCGATATCGGCTATGGCGGCGCCTTCTATGCCCTGCTGCCGGCGGCGCGTTTCGGCCTCGATGTGCGCCGCTCCGCCACGCGCGACCTGGTGGATGCGGCGAGCGCGGTGACCGAGGCGGCCAAGCAGCAGATCCCGCTTTCCCATCCCGACGATCCCGACCTCGCTTTCCTCTACGGCACCATCCTGACCGATGGGGCCGATGCCTATGGCGAGGCAGCCAGCGCCAATATCTGCGTTTTCGCCGCCCGCGAGGTGGACCGCAGCCCCACCGGTAGCGGCGTCACGGCACGCATTGCTCTGCAGCAAGCCCGCGGGCTGATCGGGATCGGCCAGATCCGGCGCTTCGAGAGCGTCACCGGCGCCATCTTCACGGGCAAGGCTGTGGAAGAGACCCGCGCCGGCGGCTTCGAGGCGGTGATCGTCGAGGTCAGCGGCAAGGCCCATTATACCGGCCGGGCCAGCTTCACCCTCGAGCCCGGAGACGAGATCGGGAAGGGCTTTCTGTTGCGCTGACGAATCCTGCCAGGACGAGGGGCGCTACAGCGGCTGGACCAGCCGGCCGAGGCGCTGGCCGCCGAGGATGTGCACGTGGAGGTGGGGAACCTCGGCGTGCGAATCGGCACCGTGATTGGCGATCAGACGATAGCCGCTCTCTGAGAGCCCCAGCTCCTGCGCCACCCGGCCCACGGCGCGGATGAAGCCGGCGATCTCGGCATCGGATGCCTTGGCGCTGAAATCCTCGCTGGAGACATAGGCGCCCTTCGGGATCACCAGCACATGGACCTTCGCCTGGGGATGGATGTCGTGGAAGGCGAGAGCATGCTCGTCCTCATAGACCTTCTTGCAGGGAATCTCGCCACGCAGGATTCGGGCGAAGATATTGTTGGGATCATAGGCCATGGCCGGGCTCCGCGATGGGGAGGGGCAAGCCTCGCATCGCGACGGCGGTCGCGACAAGTGCCGGATGATGACAGCGCGAGGCGGCGGGCCTCACCCCTTGCGGCTCTTCTTCTCCTCGATGCCAGAGAGGCCCTCGCGGGCCGCCAGCGTCGCCCAGACCTCGGCGGGTTTCAGCTCACGGTCGGCCCAGAGAACGAGCAGGTGGTAGAGCAGATCGGCGGATTCCGCGGCCAGCTCGCGCTTCTTGCCGCGCACCCCTTCGATCACCGTCTCGATCGCCTCCTCGCCCAGCTTCTGGGCGATCTTTTCCGTGCCCTTGGCGAAGAGCCGGGCCGTGTTGGAGCGGTCGGGATTGGCGCCTTTGCGGCTTTCCACCACCTTGTAGAGGCGATCGAGAATGGTGGCGTCCACCGGACGGCCGGAATCCTGCGGCATGGGCCACGTCCCAGATATCGAGGGCCCCATTGTAATGGAATACCACTGCTTGGGGTAGAAACGAATTCGTATGGCAGCATCGCGGGACCGCCCAAGCACGGCATGGTGATCGAGGATTGAGCCAGCGTGAGCGCCGGATGCGCTTCACTGGTGGCGAGACATGAGGGAGGTACCCGATGTCGAGATTCGCGGCGATCACTCTCCTCCTGGCCCTGCTGGGGGCCGCCGGCTGCAGCAGCGCCGGCAGCTCGGACCCGCCCCTCGGCGGCTGTCAGGCCGCGTCCTGCCATGAGGCCCGGGACCACTCGAGCAGCAGCCAGGGCAATGGCGGTGGCATGAGCCATGGGGGCGGCATGATGTGAGGGGAGCCTATCTCCTCCCTTCGCGGTAGTGCCGCCAGCCCGCGGCCCGGAGACGGCAGGCCGGGCAGTCTCCGCAGCCATGGCCCCACTCATGGCGCTGTCCCCGTTCGCCGAGATAGCAGCTGTGAGTCTCCTCGCGGATGAACTCTAAAAGAGCCTCGCCCCCGAGCTGCTCCGCCAGGCGCCAGCTCGCGGCCGTGTCGATCCACATCAAGGGCGTGTGCAGGACGAAGCGGCGCTCCATCCCCAGATTGAGGGCGACCTGGAGCGCCTTGATCGTGTCGTCGCGGCAATCGGGATAGCCGGAATAATCCGTCTCGCACATGCCGCCGACGATGTGGCGGAGGCCCCGGCGATAGGCCAGCGCCGCGGCGAAGGCGAGGAAGATGACGTTGCGCCCCGGCACGAAGGTATTGGGAAGCCCGCCGGCATCCATCGCGATAGCAGTCTCGCGGGTGAGTGCCGTCTCGGAGAGATTACTCTGCACGCCGAGATCGAGGATATGGTCCGGCCCCAGGCGCTCAGCCCATCGCGGGGCGATCCGGGCGAGACCGGCCCTGAGGCCGGGACGGCCCTCGAGCTCGATGCGGTGACGCTGGCGGTAGTCGAACCCCACCGTCTCGACCCGTTCGAAGCGGTCGAGCGCCCAGGCGAGGCAGGTCGTGGAGTCCTGTCCGCCGGAGAAGAGCACCAGGGCACCTTCGGCGGCGGTTGGAGATTCGCTCACCGGCGCACCGGCAGCCCCGCCGCGGCCAGCGCGGCCTTGGCCTCGGCGATGGAATGCTGGCCGAAATGGAAGATCGAGGCGGCCAGCACGGCATCGGCATGACCTTCGCGCACGCCCTCCACCAGGTGGGTGAGCTCGCCGACGCCGCCCGAGGCGATCACCGGCACGCTGACCGCATCGGCGATGGCGCGGGTGAGAGCCAAATCATAGCCGAGCCTCGTGCCGTCGCGGTCCATGGAGGTGAGCAGGATCTCCCCGGCGCCGAGATCCGTCAGGCGCTTCGCCCAGGTGAGGGCGTCGAGACCCGCGGGCTTGCGCCCGCCATGGGTGAAGACCTCGAAGCGGCCGGGAGCCACCGCCTTGGCATCTACGGCGACGGTGATGCATTGGCTGCCGAACTTCTCCGCGGCCAGGCGGACGAGCTCGGGCTCCGCGACCGCACCGGTGTTGATGGAGACCTTGTCGGCGCCCGCCAGCAGCAGGCGGCGGATATCCTCCAGGCTGCGCACCCCGCCGCCGACTGTGAGCGGCATGAAGCAGCGCTCGGCCGTGCGGGCCACCACATCCAGCATGATCTCGCGGTTCTCGTGGCTGGCGCCGATGTCGAGAAAGCAGAGCTCATCGGCGCCGGCCCGGTCGTAGATGGCGGCCTGCTCGACCCGATAGCCGGCGTCGCGCAGGTCGACGAAGTTGACGCCCTTGACGACCCGGCCATCCGCCACGTCGAGGCAGGGGATGACGCGGACCTTCAGCATGGGAGACTCAGCCGGGTACCTTGGCGCAGCGCGCAAGCGCCGCAGCGAGATCGATCCGCCCGTCATAGAGGGCCCGGCCGACGATGGCGCCGGCAACGCCGGTGGCCTTCAGTGCCGCCAGCTCCTCGATATTGGCCGTCCCGCCCGAGGCGATGACGGGGATGGGGAGTACGGCGGCGAGATGGGCCGTGGCGGCGATGTTGACCCCCGCCAGCAACCCGTCGCGATCGATATCGGTGAAGACCAGCGCCGCGACCCCGGCATCGGCGAAACGCAGCGCGAGATCGAGCGCCGTGACCTCGCTCGTCTCTGCCCAGCCCTCGACGGCGACACGCCCGCCGCGCGCATCGACCCCGACGGCGATCTTGCCGGGATGACGCCGGCAGGCCTCGCGCACCAGGGCCGGATCCTTGAGCGCGGCGGTGCCGAGGACAACCCGCGCGATGCCCGCCTCGATCCAGGCATCGAGAGTAGCCTGATCGCGGATGCCGCCGCCGAGCTGGCAGGGAACGGAGACTGCGCCCAGGATCGCCTTCACCGCCTGCCGGTTCATAGGCTTGCCGGCGAAGGCGCCATCGAGATCGACCAGATGGAGCCAGGCGGCCCCGGCGGCGGCAAAGCGGCGCGCCTGGTCCGCCGGATCGCGATTGAAGACCGTCGCCTCGCGCATCTCGCCGCGGCGCAGCCGGACCACGGCTCCCTGTTTCAGGTCGATGGCGGGGTAGAGGATCATGGGGCGCGGTTATCGCCAGCCAGCCCTGGCGCGTCAATGACCAAGCCGAAGCGCTTGCGCCGATCGGACGAAATCGGGAATCTGGATCGAGTGAGAAGGGGATGACTCCAGGGTCCAATCCACATCGCCATTTCGGCATTGTTGCCCAGGGGACTGTCGCCGGAGCCATTTCCTCGGGCGGCATTCGAGATCGCTGGCTGGATCTCTCAGCAATCCTTCTGCTGGCGGTGCTCATCATCCATTCCCTGATCGTGCTGGGTATCGGGCTGTCCCAGCCCTTGCTGGACCTCTACAACTTCCGGCAGACCCAAACCGCGTTGACGGCATACTGGTTGTGGAAGGGCGATCCTTGGCTGGCCTATGAGACGCCGGTGCTCGGCTATCCCTGGTCCATTCCCTTCGAGTTCCCGATCTACCAGGCTCTCGTCGCCCTGCTCCGGCTTGTCGGGATCCCGATCGACGCCGGGGGCCGGCTTGTCTCCTTCGCCTTCTATCTCGCCTGCCTATGGCCGCTGAGCAGGCTCTTTCGCGCACTCGGATTCGGTCGGCGCAGCTTCCTGATCGTCAGCATCCTGTTCCTCGCCTCGCCGCTCTATCTCTATTGGAGCCGCACGGTGATGATCGAATCCTGTGCCTTGTTCTTCGGCCTCCTCTGGCTCGCCTTGCTGGTGTCATCGCTGACGGATTCTCGCTCCTCAATCCTGCTCTGGACCGCGGCAGCCGGCATAATGGCAGTTCTCACCAAGTCGACGACGTTTCCCGCCTTCCTTCTCCTCGGGGGTATCCTCCTTCTGCGGCAGATGCTGCGGAACGGGCGCTCGGCGATTTCCCTGCGCATGCTGATGCTGGCGCTGGCCGCCTTCGCCGTACCGCTTGTCGTCGGCTATCTCTGGTTCCTCTATACAGAAGCGATCAAGGCTGAGAGTCCGTTCGGCGCTCTCTTGACCTCCGCGCGCCTCGCCCCGTGGTATTTCGGCAGCTGGCAGCAACGGATGAGCAGCGCCTTCTGGCGCGGCGTCATGCTGAATCGGATCTCGCCGGACATATTCGGCTACGGCGTTCCGCTCGCGGTGGTTGGCGCCGTGGCCGTCTTCGCCAGCAGCCGCTTCGTTTGGCCGGCTCTTGCGGCCCTGGTTGCCTTCCTCGTGCCCTTTGCCGTCTTCACCAATCTGCATTTCATCCATAGCTACTACCAATATGCCAACGCCATCTTCGCCCTGGCAATCGTCGGTCTCGGAATCGCCGGCATTGTTGAGCGGGGCTACCATCGGGCCGCGGCCGCTCTTCTGGTCGTTCTCGTAGGGCTGCAGTTGGCATTCTTCTGGCGGACCTATGGTGGTTATCTGACAGCCGATTATTCCACCAGCGAGGGAGCCGTGATCTCGGCGGTCGTCAGGTCGACTACGCCGTCCGACGGTAGCCTCATCGTCATCGGGAATGACTGGTCCTCCCTGATCCCTTACTACAGCGAACGAAAATCGCTCGCTCTCCCCGACTGGACGCCGCAACTGTTGTTGCAGCGGGTCTTCGACGATCCTCAGTCCTTTCTCGCGGACCGCCCGCTGGCGGGAATCGTCTATTGCCGAGAGACGGCCCCCGCGCCGCTCATCACCGGCTTCCTCGCCGGACGCAAGGTGCTGGCCAAAGCTGGTAACTGCCAGCTCCTGGCCGCACGGCGCTGAGCAATTGTCGCAAGCAGGTTTGACAAGAAACGGCTTAGCCGCTACACGACCAACCAGCCAACTTCACTCCACGCGCTTTCGTATCAGCTTTAGAATTCGATGCCGGCTTTGCGGTCCGGCGCAGCGAAAGGCCCTCAAGGAGACCTTGCCAATCCGCATCGTAGTGACCGGAGGAGCGGGATTCGTCGGCGCATCGGCGGCGCTGTGGCTCAAGGCGGCTCATCCCGATTGGCAGATCACCGCCCTGGATAATCTGAAGCGCCGCGGCAGCGAGCTTGCGCTGACCAGGCTCGCCGCGGGTGGCGTGCGCTTCATGCATGGCGATGTGCGCCTGCAAGAGGATCTGACGGAAGCCGGCTCCGCCGATTGGCTGATCGAATGCTCCGCCGAGCCCAGCGTCCATGCGGGCTATGGCGGCAACCCCGGCTATGTTGTCGGCTCGAATCTTTACGGAGCGATCAACTGCCTCGAGCATTTGCGCCGCCACGGCGGCGCACTGATGTTCATCTCCTCCAGCCGGGTCTATCCCATCGCCCGGCTTCGCGCCCTGCCGCTGGAAACCGCCCAGGAGCGCCTGCGCGTGAAGCCCGGCTCCGCCGGTGAAGGCTGGAGCACGGCCGGCATCTCCGAGGCCTTTCCGCTCGAAGGGGCCCGCTCGCTCTATGGCGCGACCAAGCTTGCCGCGGAGCTGATGATCCAGGAATATGCGGCCCTCTACGGCCTTCGCGCGGTGGTGAATCGGTGCGGAGTCATCTGCGGGCCTTGGCAAATGGGCAAGGTCGACCAGGGCTTCGTCGGGCTGTGGTTGGCGCGTCATGTGTTCGGCGGCCAGCTCTCCTATATCGGCTACGGCGGCACCGGAACGCAGGTGCGCGACGTCCTGCACATCGCCGATCTTTGCCGCCTGATCGATCTGCAGATTGGGGACCCCGACCGCTTTGCCGGGAAGACCTCCAATGTCGGCGGCGGCCCGGATATCAGCGTCTCCTTGCTCGAGCTGACGCGCCAGTGCCAAGCGTTGACGGGTGCCACCATCAGGATCGATCCTGTGGCGGAAACGCCGGCGGCGGACGTGCCCTACTACGTCACCGACAACACGCGAATAAGCGCTGAAGCCGGGTGGCGGCCGGAGCACTCCTTGAGCGCGACGCTGGCCGACATATACAAGTGGCTGGTGGACAATCGCGGCGCGCTGGCGCCGATCTTCGGAGCAAAATGAAACCATGAGCGTAGCAGTCGTCACGGGCGCGGCGGGCTTGATCGGCGGCGAGGCGGTCCGCTTCTTCGCCGCCAAGGGCTTCGAAATCGTCGGCATCGACAACGACATGCGCCGGATGTTCTTCGGTCCGGCCGCCAGCACGATCTGGCATCGCCAGGCGCATGAGCGCAGCATCAAGGGCTATGTCCATGTCGACGCCGACATCCGTGACCAGGAGGCGATGGCCAAGGTCTTCTCACGCTATCGCAAGGACATCGCCGTGGTGATCCATACCGCCGCCCAGCCCTCCCATGACTGGGCCGCCAGCGATCCGACGACGGACTTCACCGTCAATGCCTCGGCCACCCTGGTGCTCTTGGAGCTGGCCCGCGCCCATTGCCCGGAAGCGCCGTTCCTCTATCTCAGCACCAACAAGGTCTACGGCGATACGCCGAACCGCCTGCCCCTGGTGGAGCGGGAGACACGCTGGGAGGTGACAGAGAGCCATCCCTTCGCCGCCCATGGCATCGACGAGACCATGAGCATCGACCACACGACCCACAGCTTGTTCGGCGTATCCAAGGCGGCGGCCGATCTCATGGTGCAGGAGTTCGGTCGCTACTTTGGCATGAAGACGGCCTGCTTCAGGGGCGGTTGTCTCACCGGCGGCGGTCATTCCGGCGCACCGCTGCATGGCTTCCTTTCCTATCTGATGAAATGCGCGGTGACCGGACAGCACTACACCGTGCACGGCTACAAGGCCAAGCAGGTCCGCGACAACATCCACAGCTATGACCTCGTCAACGCGCTCTGGCACTTCTTCCGCAATCCGCGCAGTGGCGAGATCTACAACATGGGCGGCAGCCGCTTCGCAAATTGCTCGATGCTCGAGGCGATCGACCTCTGCGGCCAGATTGCGGGGCGGCCGATGTCCTGGAGCCTCAGCGACCAGGCGCGAATCGGCGATCACATCTGGTGGATCAGCGATGTGCGCCGCTTCCAGAGCCACTATCCCGATTGGCAATACAAATATGACCTGCGCGCGACGCTGGAAGACATCTGTGAAGGATTCCGGCACCGCGACGCTGCCACCGGCTGATGCCGACGCCGGCGGAAGCAACGGCCTGGGTCGCGGCCGGCATTCCTGGGATGCTGTCGGTCGTCATCCCGGCGCATAACGAGAGGGAAAATCTGCGGCCGACGATCACGGCCCTCGCCATCGCGCTCGACGAGGCCGGCATCAACTACGAGATCCTCGTGGTGAACGATCACAGCAGCGACGAGAGCGAGGCGGAACTGTTTGCCCTCGAGCGCGAAGTTCCGGCCCTGCGTCACGTCACGAATCGGGATTCGGGCGGGTTCGGCTTTGCCGTGCGCGCCGGACTGGAAGCCTTTCGTGGCGATCGGGTGGCGATCGTCATGGCCGATAGCTCCGACGATCCGAATGATGTGGTGAAATTCCACACCAAAATGAACGAGGGCTACGACTGCGTGTTCGGCACGCGATTCAGGCGCGGCGGCAAAGTAGTCGACTATCCGCCTCACAAGCTCGTGCTCAATCGTCTCGTCAACTTGTTCATCCGGTTGCTTTTCCAATTGCGGACGAACGACACGACCAATGCTTTCAAGTGCTATCGCCGTGAGGTGATCGCGGGCGTACAGCCGATCCTCTCGCACCACTTCAATCTTACGGTCGAATTGCCGCTGAAAGCGATCATCCGCGGCTACTCCTACGCCGTAGTGCCGAACGCCTGGTACAACCGCAAGGTCGGCTTCTCGAAGCTGCGCATCCGCGAGATGGGCAGCCGCTATCTGTTCATCATCCTCTATTGCCTCATCGAGCGGCATCTGTCGCGAGGCGACTATCGCCGGGAACGAAGTGACAGTCACAAGCCTAGAGAGATTCCGCCTTCTGCGGAAATGCCCTAGGCGCGCCGCAACTCCGCGCCGGCGGAGCGATGCCGAATGCCGGCCGCTGACTTACGCCAGCTCCTTCCAGAAGAACAGCCCCGCCACCCATTGCCCGTCGACGCGCGCGTAGCGCGGGTGGGTTCCGTAGTGGAGATAGCCCAGCGACTGGTAGAGCTGGATCGCCGCGACCTGCGTCTCGCGCACATCGAGGTTGAGGACGCTGACGCCTTGGGTGCGCGCTTCCTCCTCCACCGCCAGCACGATGCCGCGGGCGAGACCGTGGCCGCGGGCCCAGGGGGCGACGAAGTTGGTGGTGAGCTGGGCCGAGTGGCTCTGGGCCTCGTTGTTGCGCGAGGGGCGGACGAGCTGGGCCGTCGCGCAGATCACCCCATCGAGCCGGCCGACCAGCAGGCAGCGCTCGGGCACCAGAAGCACGCCCTTCCAATAATTCTCCATCACCTGGCGCGGCGGCGGGTTCAGCCAGCCGAAGCCGCCGCCGGCGCGGATGCCGTCATCCGCCGCCTCGCAGAGCTCCTGCAGGTCGAGCTTGGAGAGCTTGGTCAGCTTCTCGATCGATGTCTTCGCCATCGCTGTCCTCAGGGTCGCCAGGCCAGGAAATTGGCAAGCAGTCTCAGGCCTGTCGCCTGGCTCTTCTCCGGGTGGAACTGGAGGCCCGCCATATTGTCCCGGGCGATGGCCGCGACCACCGGCCCGGCGCAATCCGTCTCGGCCAGCAGGTCCTGGGTTGCGGCCAGCCGCAGGTGATAGCTGTGGACGAAATAGACATCGGCCTCGTCGGCGATCCCATCGAGCAGAGGATGCGGGCGCGCAGGATGCAGCGCGTTCCAGCCCATATGGGGGATCTTCACAGGCCGCGGGGCCAGGGGGACGACCTCACCCGGGATCCAGCCGAGGCCGGCATGGCGGCCATGCTCGAGACCGGCCTCGGCCATGAGCTGCATACCGACGCAGATGCCGAGGAAGGGTCGGCCCTGGCGACGCACCGCCCGCTCGAGCGCTTCCACCATTCCGGGAAGGCGGTCGAGGCCGGCCCGGCAATCGGCGAAGGCGCCCACCCCCGGCAGGACGATCCGCTCGGCCGCAGCCACATCCGCCGGATCGGCTGTCACGGCCACATCCGCCCCCGCCGCGGCGAGTGCCTTGGCGGCCGAACGGAGATTGCCCGACCCGTAGTCGATGACGACGGTTTTCATGGGACGGCGTCTTGGCTGGCTCAGGTCAGGGTGCCGCCGAGAACCCCCTTGGTCGAGGGCACGGCGTCGGGCTTGCGCGGATCGATTGCGACCGCCGCCCGCAGGGCCCGCGCCAGGCCCTTGTAGCAGCTCTCGATGATGTGGTGGTTGTTCTCGCCGTAGAGGTTCTCGACATGGAGCGTGAGGCCGGCGGCCTGAGCGAAGGCGTGGAACCACTCGCGGAAGAGCTCGGTATCCATCTCCCCGAGCTTGGGCTTGGTGAAGCTCACCTTCCAGATGAGATAGGGCCGGTTCGAGGCGTCGAGGGCGACGCGTGTCAGGGTTTCGTCCATGGGGATGAGGGCATCGCCATAGCGCTGGATGCCGGCGCGGCCGCCGAGCGCCTCGGCCACCGCCTGGCCGATGACGATGCCCGTATCCTCGGTGGTGTGATGGAAGTCGATATGGAGGTCGCCCTTGGCCTCGACCTCGAGATCGATCAGGCTGTGGCGGGCGAGCTGCTCCAGCATATGGTCGAGGAAACCGATCCCGGTCGCCACCTTGGCGCGGCCCTCGCCATCCAGATTGACGGCGGCGCGCACCTGGGTTTCCCTGGTCTTTCGCGTGACTTCGGCCCGGCGCATGGCAGGCATCCCCAAAAATGCGGCAGGGTTGTAGCAGCATCCCCCTGGCTAGGCTACAAGCTGCAGTCTCGGCTCCCCGGCCCCGTCCGCTTGCCCGGAGGGCCGCGAATGCCTATGTGGGAGCCCATGTCAGACCACTCTTCGACCACCCCCGCCGGCAGTCCCTGGCACGGCACCACCATCCTCTCGGTCCGCAAGCAGGGCCAGGTCGTGATCGCCGGCGACGGGCAGGTCAGCTTCGGCAATACCGTGATCAAGGCCAATGCCCGCAAGGTGCGCCGGCTCGGCAAGAGCGACGTCATCGCCGGCTTCGCCGGGGCGACGGCCGATGCCTTCGCGCTCTTCGAGCGCCTGGAGGCGAAGCTCGAGCAGCATCCGGGCCAGCTCTCCCGCGCCTGCGTCGAGCTGGCCAAGGACTGGCGCACCGACCGGTATCTCCGCCGTCTGGAGGCAATGATGGCGGTGGCCGACAAGCAGGTGAGCCTGGTCCTGACCGGCACCGGCGATGTGCTGGAGCCCGAGGAGGGCCTGATCGGCATCGGCTCCGGCGGGCCCTACGCGCTGGCCGCCGCCCGGGCCCTGATCGATATCGACGGGCTCTCCGCCGAGGCCATCGCCCGCAAGGCGCTGGGGATCGCCGCCGATATCTGCGTCTTCACCAACCGCAACCTGACCGTCGAAAGCCTGTGAGGCTATGAACGATACCGCTGCTGAGAAACCCCAGATCACCTCCCAGAGCGGTGGTTTCAGCCCGCGCGAGATCGTTTCCGAGCTCGACCGCTTCATTGTCGGCCAGGGTGAGGCCAAGCGCGCCGTTGCCATCGCGCTGCGCAACCGCTGGCGCCGCCAGCAGCTGCCGGAAGCCCTCCGCGAGGAGGTGCAGCCCAAGAACATTCTGATGATCGGGCCGACGGGGGTGGGCAAGACCGAGATCGCGCGGCGACTGGCGCGCCTCGCGCAAGCGCCTTTCCTGAAGGTGGAGGCGACCAAGTTCACCGAGGTCGGCTATGTCGGCCGCGATGTCGAGCAGATCGTGCGCGATCTCGTGGAGATCGCCCTCAGCATGACCCGCGACCGGATGCGCAAAGGCGTGGCGGCCAAGGCCGAGCTCACCGCCGAGGAGCGGGTGCTGGATGCGCTGGTGGGCGAGAACACCGGCGGGGAGACCCGGACCAAGTTCCGCCGCATGCTGCGCGCCGGCGAGCTCGACGAGCGCGAGATCGAGCTGAAGCTGCGCGATACCGGCGTCGGCCTGCCGACCTTCGAGATTCCCGGCATGCCCGGCAGCAGCGTCGGCATGGTCAATCTGAACGACATGCTGGGCAAGGCCTTCGGCGGCCGCACCAAGACCAAGAAGGTGACCGTCGCCGACAGCCACCGGCTGCTGATGGCGGAGGAGAGCGACAAGCTCCTGGACGAGGAGCGGGTGACCGCCGACGCCATTTCGGCCGTGGAGCAGAACGGCATCGTCTTCCTCGACGAGATCGACAAGATCTGCGCCCGCAGCGAGCGCGTCGGCGCCGATGTCAGCCGCGAGGGCGTGCAGCGCGATCTCCTGCCGCTGATCGAGGGAACCCAGGTCTCGACCAAATACGGTCCGGTCAAGACCGACCATATCCTGTTCATCGCCTCGGGCGCCTTCCATCTCGCCAAGCCTTCGGATCTCCTGCCCGAGCTGCAGGGACGGCTTCCGATCCGCGTCGAGCTCCAGGCGCTCACCCGCGATGATCTGAAGCGCATCCTGACCGAGCCCGAAGCCAGCCTGATCAAGCAGTACAAGGCCCTGATGGCGACGGAGCAGGTGACGCTGGATTTCGCGCCCGACGCTATCGATGCGCTGGCGGATCTCGCCGCCGAGATCAACGGCAGCGTGGAGAATATCGGCGCCCGGCGCCTGCACACGGTGCTCGAGCGCCTGCTGGAGGATATCAGCTTCAGCGCCGCCGACCGGCCGGGGGAGAAGATCGTGATCGATGCCGCCTACGTGCGCGAGCGCGTGGCACCGCTCGCCCGCAACACCGATCTCAGCAAGTTCATCCTGTAAAGCGGGGCATAGTCATGTCGGGGGATCTCTTCTCGCTCGAAGGGCGGATCGCGCTCGTCACCGGCTCGACCCGCAGCCTGGGCTGGGGCATCGCCCAGGGCCTCGCCCGCGCCGGCGCCCATGTCGTCGTCAACGGCACCCAGGCGGAGCCCACCGAGGCCCGGGCGGCGGAGCTGAGAAGCCAGGGCCTGAAGGCCAGCGCCGCCGCCTTCGATGTCGCCGATGCGGCTGCGGCCAGGGCCGCGCTGGCGAAGATCGCCCAGGATCTCGGGCGCTTCGACATCCTGGTGAACAATGCCGGCGTCACCAAGCGCCAGCCGGTGCTGGAGGTCGCCGAGGAGGATTGGCGGCGCATCCTCGAGATCGATCTGGCGGCCTGCTTCCGTCTCTCCCAGGCGGCGGTGCCCTTGATGCTGAAGAGCGGCGGCGGGCGGATCATCATGATCGCCTCGGCTCTCGGCCTCGTCGGCCGGGCCCAGAACGCCGCCTATGGCGCGGCCAAAGGCGGCCTCATCTCCTTGACCCGCTCGCTTGCCGCCGAGCTCGGCCCCCAGGGCATCCTCTGCAACGCCATCGCCCCCGGCTTCTTTGCCACCGACATCACCGCACCGCTCCTGAACAACCCCGCCTTCGACGGCATGGTGCGCGGCCGCACGCCGCTCCATCGCTGGGGCGAGCCGGAGGAGCTGGCCGGCCCCGTCGTCTTCCTCGCCGGGCCCGGCGCCTCCTATGTCAACGGCCACGTGCTGACGGTCGATGGCGGCATGACCGCGACCGTCGGCACGGAGCTCTAGCCGGGCGGAACCCCGGCACCTCCGCTCCCGTTTACTCGACAGCTACATTCGACGCTCGCGCGTCGCTGTTTACCGGGTGGAGGCACGCATGAAAGTCCGTCCGTCACGCGCGGAATTCCGTCGCCGGGTCGAGGAGCTGGGCCGCCAGCTTTCACTGCTGGAGCGCCGCGTCTCGAATCCCGAGGAGACCCAGGAGATCCTCCAAGCCAGGCGCCGCTATGACGAGATGTGCCGCCGGCTGGACGGCCTTGCCGATGACGAGGACCGGCCGGGTGCGCTGGAAAGCGACTACGAGGCACTGGTCGATTCCGCGGGCCGCTGGATGGCCCGCCAGGATGCCGGGCGCCGCTAGCCCGGTCTGCTCGTCTCCAGCCGCGCCAGCAGATCCAGCAGGGTTTCCCGATCGAGACCGGCGATGGTTTCCGCCAGCCGGTTGGCGAGCTCGGTCGCAAGCGGGTCGAGGCCGGATGTATCGACCACCACCCGCGGATGGGAGAGCTCCGCCAGCCGGCGCAGCTCGTCCACATCGTCCCAGGCGAGATTGAAATAGGCCGAGACCTGCTGGACGAAACCGCTGGCCGGGCGCCCGCGATGGCCATGCTCCAGGGCGGAGAGATAGGCCTCCGAGACGCCGAGCGCCTGGGCCATGTCCTTCAGCCGCCCGCCGCTCTCGCGGCGCAGTTCGCGCAACCGCCGGCCGAAGGGAGTCATCCTCCGCCCCACATGGTTCGCTCCTCAGGGCTCACGACGCCGCTTCAGCAGCACATAGAGCGCGCCCATGCCGCCATGCTGGGCCTGGGCATAGTCGAAGGCAAGCACGTGGCCGCGATTGGGCGGCTGGTTCAGCCAGCGCGGAACCTGCTCGCGCAGGATGCCGCCCCCGGCAAGCCCCTTGCCGGTGATGACGAGGACACAGCGCTTGCCGGCAGACTGGGCGCCGGCAAGGAACTCCGCCAGCCGTTCCGCCGCCGCGGCCTGGGTCATGCCATGAAGGTCGAGGCGGCCATCGATGGGCAGCCTGCCCCGCCGCAGCCGTTCGGCCGAGCGCCGGTCGAGACCTGCGGATTTCCCATGCTCGAGCTCGGGATGCGGCCGGAGCGGGGCTGCCGGCTGCGGGATGGGGCGCGTCGCCGGGCGGGAGGCCGTGCCGGGCTTCGACGCCGATTTGGCCTTGGCCCCAGCGGTTTGCTCGGCGGCTGGCGGCCTGGGGCGCTCGAAGCTTTTCTTCCTGAGCGGACGGACATCCTGCATCGCGGCCCGCCACAGCGCCGATTCATCCTCGCGGGGCCGGCGCCTCGTCATGAGGAGCCCAAGGGTTGCACCGTCCTGGGCAGCAACACGAACAGGCGGCCGGGCGATTTCATCGGCCCGGCGAGGGCCTCCGAGTCCGGGCCGCCGCCCCAATAGACATCGGCCCGCAGCGGCCCCTTGATGGCGCCGCCGGTGTCCTGCGCCACCATCAGCCGGCGGAGTGCCGCACCCGTGCCGTCGGTCGTCTCGATGAAGATCGGCGCGCCCAGCGGCAGGAAGGTGGCATCGACCGCGAGGCTGCGGCCCGCCGTTAGCGGCACGCCCTGGCTGCCGATGGGATCGGCGCCCGGGAGCTCCCGGAAGAAGACATAGCGCGGGTTCTGCTCCATCAGCCCCTGCGCCTCGCCTGGATGGGCGAGAAGCCAGGCGCGCAGCGTCTGAAGCGACATCTGCTCGGCGGGAATCTCGCCACGGTCGATCAGGATCCGCCCGATGGCGACGTAGCCGCGGCCATTGGTGGCGGCAACGCCGATGCGCATGCTGCGGCCGTCGGGCAGCGCCACTTCCGCGGAACCCTGAACCGAGACGAAGAAGGCGTCGATCGGGCTGGCGAGCCAGGCCAGCTTCAGCCTCTTGCCCGCCAGCGCCCCCGCATCGATCTCCGCGCGGCTATAGGCGCCCGGATCCGGCGGCGGGCGGTAGAGGGGTGCCTGATAGCCGGGCATGGGCGCGCGGGAGCCGGCTACAAGCGGCAGGTAATAGCCGGTGAAGAAGCCCTGGCTGCCGCCCGCATCGCTGAGGGCATAGGCCTGAAAGGCATCCTCGAAAAAGCGGCGGGCGGCGCCCTTGTCATTGGCAGGCAGCCGTCCAGCCTGCCGGCAGGCGGTCTGCCAGTCCTGGCTCCTGCCGGCGAGTCCGGCGGGCGGCAGCGCGGCGGAGGGCGCCAGAGCCAGGATACGCCGGCAGCTCTGGCGGAAGGCCATCAGTGCCGCGCTCTGCTCATCCTCCTCCCAGCCGGGAATCTCGGCGAAGGAAACCGGCTGGAGCTGGAGCGCGGCAGCGCCCCCTGTCGCCGGGGCCGTCGTGGCGGGAGGTGTCGATGGACCGCAGGCGCTCAAGCCCGCGAGCAGGAAGAACGCGCCGAGGACGCGGCCCACAGTCGCGGGGTCAATTCGGGCTGCGGGTGGCGACCAGGGTCCAGTTGGGATCGCGCGCGCGGGTGTTGCGCGCAAAGGTCCAGATATCGGTTACGGAAGTGACGGCCGAGGCATCGCCCTCCGTCACCTTGCCGTCGCCGTCGCGGGTGACATTGATCTGGTCGGAGACGAGCTTGACCGTGATCACGGCGTTGCGGCCCTGCAGATCGGCCTCGATGATATCGGCGGCCCGGATGCCCACCAGGGTCGTGGAGAGGGTCAGACCGTTCCTCTGCCGGTCCTCGATCGCCCGGTTGAAATTGGCGAAGACCTCGTCGCTAAGCAGCGGACGCAGGGTCGCGCTGTCGCCGGCGGCATAGTCGTTGACGATCAGCTCGAAGGCGCCGCGGGCGCCGGTGATAAAATGGGTCTCGTCGAAGCTGGGATCGGCGCTGCGGATGCGCGCGAGGCCGGCGGCGACCGGCGAGTTCGCCGCGGCACTCCCGATGGTGGGCTTGGCGGCGATGTCCGGCAAGGCGCCGTTAGGCGCCCGGGCGGCGGCGGGCTGGTCCTTGGCGGGGGCGCTGGCGAAGGGGTCGGGACGCTGGTGCTCGCTGCCGGTGCGCCGCCCCAGCACGCTGCGCAGGCGCAATATCAAGAAGACGGCCACGACGCCGAAGAAGATCAGATCGAGAAATTGAAAGCCGC
>DATFRE010000088.1:0-2152 GCA_035263545.1 Dongiaceae bacterium | reverse complement strand
CGGCGTCATCGGCATGATGGGCATCTCCTGGGGCGGCTTCAACGGCTTGCAGGTCGCGGCCCACCGCCCTCCGGAGCTCAAGGCCGTCATCTCCCTCTGCTCGACCGACGATCGCTATGCCGACGATATCCATTTCATGGGCGGCAAGCTCCTGAACGACAACATGCACTGGGCCTCGGTGATGTTCGCCTATATGTCGCGCAGCCCCGACAAGGCGCTGCTGGGCGAGGCCTGGCGCGAAACCTGGCTCAACCGGCTGAAGCACGAGCCGCTGCTCGTCGCCGAATGGTTGAAGCACCAGCGGCGGGACGCCTTCTGGAAGCACAGCTCCATCTGCGAGGATTGGAGCGCCATCACCTGCCCGGTCTATCTGGTCAGCGGCTGGGCCGATGGCTACTCCAACACAGTCGCGCGCATGCTGGAGCACCTGCAATGCCCGAAGAAGGGCCTGGTCGGCCCCTGGGCCCACAAATATCCCCATTTCGGCAAACCCGGCCCGCAGATCGGCTTCCTGCAGGAGGCGCTGCGCTGGTGGGACAAATGGCTGAAGGGTATCGAGACAGGCATCATGGACGAGCCGCAATACCGGGTCTGGATGGAAGAGCCGGCGCCGCCGCGTCCCTTCTATAACCACCGGCCGGGGCGCTGGGTCGCCGAGCCTGGCTGGCCCAGCCCCAACATCAAGCCGCAGACCTTAGCGCTGGAGGCCGGCGGCCGGCTTCTGGAGAAGGCCGGCCCGGAGACTTCTGTCCGGACGGTCTCGCCGCAATCCCTGGGCGAATGCGCCGGCATCTGGAGCGGCTCCGGGGTGGATCCCGATCTGCCCTTCGACCAGCGGCTGGACGATGGCCGGGCGATGGTCTTCGACAGCGCCCCGCTGCCGGAGCGGCTGGAGATCCTGGGGGCACCCCGGGTCAGCCTCGAGCTCGCCGTCGACCGGCCGAGCGCCTTCCTGGCCGTGCGCCTCAACGAGGTGACGCCCGACGGCGCATCGACGCGCATCACCTATGGCCTCCTCAATCTCGCCCATCGGGAGAGCCATGAGCATCCCGAGGTGCTGGAGCCGGGCAAGCGCTATCGGGTCACCGTGCAGCTGAACGACATCGCCCATGCCTTCGCCGCGGGAAATCGCATCCGCATCGCGATCTCCACGGCCTATTGGCCCATCGCCTGGCCCTCACCGGAAGCCGTGATCCTGACGGTCTTCACCGGCGCGAGCCGGCTCGAGCTGCCGCGGCGGGCGCCGCGGCCAGAGGATGCTAAGCTGCCTGCCTTTCCGGAATCGGAAGGGGCGAAGCCCCTGGCCAAGACCTACCATCGGCCGGCCAGCCACCGCCGTTGGGTGGAGCGTGACATCGGCGCGGGGATCCAGACATTCCACGTCGCCGAGGATCTGGGGCATTACACCATCGACCATACGGGCCAGGAGACCGACTACATCCACCGCGAGGCCTATCGAATCCGCGACGATGACCCGCTCTCCGCCGAGATCGAGATCGGCTTCGTCATTTCGATCGGCCGCGGCGACTGGAAGACCCGCAGCGAGACCTCGACGCTGCTTCGTGCGGACGGAACCCATTTCCATGTCGAGGCAAAGCTCGATGCCTTCGAAAACGAGACCCCGGTCTTCTCGCGCAAGTGGAAGGAGAGCATTCCGCGGGATTTCAACTAGAGCATGGTTCTCGTGAGTGAAACATGCTGCCAAGCCTGCGGGCGTATTTGACTGCCTGTCCTCTTCCTCTGCGCAGGATCATGATAGATCGCCTCCTCCTGCGGCCCACTTGTGGCTCGGACGCGTTCGCCACCTATTGGAAAGGTTGCAACGGCACCCGGGCGAAGTCCGCTTCTCTAATCGGCCGGTTGGGGGCAAGCGCTTTCAGACTATCCACGATTGCGGTGTCGACGTCGCTCGCGGGCTCGTGCTTCTCTCCGCAGCTTCTGACTGCGCAGCGTCTTCACATGCACCGGGCGATAAAGTCCTACCCGGATCATTTGCGCAATGCCGCGCGCCTCATTGCGGTCCGTCTTGTTGATCTGCGCCTTCAATACCGCTCGCATGTGCCGCGTCTCGACACAAATCACCGGCAAGCTGGCTTCCGCCAGCGCACTGAACAGCCACTGCGACAGCGGTCCAGCCTCCAGTCCAATCCGC
>DATFRE010000087.1:0-4653 GCA_035263545.1 Dongiaceae bacterium | reverse complement strand
GAGAGGTAGCTCACCGCCGCCGTTCCGCCCGCAGGCGCTCTAGCGGCCATCCCCCTTCTTCTCGCCCTTCTCCGGCTTCTCGGCCTTGGCATCTTCCAGGGCCTTGGCCGGCTCGGTGCGGTTCAGCACGTCGTTGATGCTGCTGCGCAGGATGCGCATCCTGACGCCGTCGGCGACCTCGAGCTGCACCTCGCTCTCATCCACCACCTTGCTGACCACGCCAATGATGCCGCCGGCCGCGACGACCCGACCACCCCGCTTGACGGCAGCGATCATGGCCTTGTGCTCGCGCATCTTCTTCTGCTGCGGGCGCCACATCAGCATGTACATGATGAAGACGACGAGGATGATCGGCAGGAACTGTACAATGCCCGCGCCTGCACCCCCGAGCCCGCCTGCAGCTGCCTGTGCATAGGCTTCACTAATCCACATAGTTGCTCCGCCGAAATTCATTGAGCGGCGGACTATAGCGGCTGAAGCCGGAAAAGCAATGGTCCCCGCCGCCGGGCTTTCTCCCGCTAAATCAGCCTGATAGGCTGCAGCGCCATGACCGAACCTTCACTCTTTCCCCTGCTCCGCCAGATCGCCGACGCCCTCGAGCGCCTGGCACCGCCGGACCCGCCTTCGGCCCCCCTCGACGGGGCCGAGGCCTATATCTGGCATGCGGAAGGCTCACGGCTCGAGGCCGTGGAACGCGTCAGCCGGGTCGATCTCGATCTTCTGCGCGGGATCGAGCGCAACCGCGACATCCTCCTCGACAATACGCGGCGCTTCGCTCGCGGCCTGCCGGCCAACAACGCCCTGCTCTGGGGCGCCCGCGGCACGGGCAAGAGCTCCCTGGTCAAGGCGGTGCATGCGGCGGTGAACGAGGAAAGCAAGGGCGCGCTCGCCCTCATCGAGATTCACCGCGAGGATCTGGCTTCGCTTCCCCTCCTGCTCGGCCGGCTGCGCAGCCAGCCTCGGCGCTGCCTCCTTTTCTGCGACGACCTCTCCTTCGACGCGGCCGATACCAGCTACAAATCGCTGAAGGCCGTGCTCGAAGGCGGCATCGAAGGCAGGCCGGCCAATGTGATCTTCTACGCCACCTCGAACCGCCGGCATCTGATGCCGCGCGACATGATCGAGAACGAGCGCTCGACCGCCATCAACCCATCGGAAGCGGTGGAGGAGAAGGTCTCGCTTTCCGATCGCTTTGGCCTCTGGCTCGGCTTCCACAACTGCGACCAGGACACCTATTTCGCCATCCTCGAGGGCTATGCCCAGCGCTACGGTCTCGAGATCCCCGTGGAGACGCTGGGCGCCCAGGGAATCGAGTGGTCGATCACCCGCGGCGCCCGCTCCGGCCGCGTCGCCTGGCAGTTCATCCAGGATCTGGCGGGCCGGCTGGGGAAGAAGCTCGAGTAGCGTTTCGCGTAGAGCTCACGCGCCCTGGGGGCCCAGCTCGCTCGTCGGGTCCACTGCCGTGCCCGCCTTGCGCAGCTCGAAATGGAGCTGCGGGGAGGAGACCGCGCCGGTCTGGCCCACCCGCGCGATCACCTGTCCGCGCTTCACTTGGTCGCCGCGCTTCACCAGCAGGGCATCGCAGTGGGCATAGGCCGAGACCCAGCCATCGGCATGGCGGATCAGCAGCAGATTGCCGAAGCCGCGCAGCTCGTTGCCGGCATAGGCGACGACGCCATTATCCGCCGCATGCACCGGGGTGCCGAGAGGGGCGGCGATATTGATGCCGTCATTATGCTGCCCGCCCTCCTTGACGCCGAAGACCGACACGACCTTGCCGTTGACGGGCCAGAGGAACTTGCCCGAGCCGCGCGGTGGCGGCGTGACGCTCTCCGGCGTCGGCGCGGGCTGGGTCGCTGGTGCCGGGGCGGCCGTGCTCGCGGAGTTGGCTGTCGCCGTCGTATCCGGGGGCGGCGGAGTCGCGGCATTGGCGGTTGTCGTCGGGGCTGCCGACGCCGCGCTGGCTTCTGGCTTGGTGCTCGGCAAAGGAACGGCGGCGAGATTGCCGGCGGTCGCGCCGTCTTGGGTCGCAGATGTCGCGGCGGTGGCAGAGCCCGATAGCGGCGCGACCGGCTGGGCTTGCGGCGCGGCCGTCGCGACTTGACTGGCAGAGGACGGCGAGGCCGGCGGTGCGCTGCTGGTGCTGGAAAGAGGCACCAGATTTTCCGTCGCAACCTTGCCGGACGGGGCGGCCGGCAAAGGTGGCGCCGGGCTCGCCGGTGGGAACTGGATCATTTCGCCACCGGCCGCCGCCGGCACCGCGGCCGCCGCCGTCTCCGTCGGCGCCGCGCCGGGCAGCGTCAGATGCTGGCCGACCTTGATGACATAGGGCGGCGTCAAGCCGTTGAGCTGCGCCAGCACCGGGACAGTAGTGCCGTTGCGCCGGGCGATCCGGGTCAAGGTATCGCCGGGGACGACGGTGTAGCTGCCCCCGGCGCCGAGGACGGCGTCGCGGCCGGGTATGAAGAGCACCCGGCCCGTCTGCAGCGCGTAGGGATAGACCAGATGATTGGCCGCGATCAGCGTCTCCACCGGCATATTGAACTGCTGGGCGACGCTGTCGATCGTATCGCCGGCGACGACCGTGTAGTTCTGCGCCTGGCCGATCTTGTAGCTGGCCGGGGTCGAGGGCGGCAGGGTCACGGCCGAGCCGCCGCCCATATTCCCGCAGCCGGCCAGCGCCAGCAGGATGAGGAGCCCCAATGCCCCCCGCCGCCTCACCCTGCACGCTCCTGCGGCACGCCAGGCAGAAGCGGCACGAAGCGCACGTCGCACAGCTTTTCGGAGTCGATCCCCTGCTCCGTGCGCCGGAGCTTGAAGAGCTCCTGATCGCCGCGCTCGGGCCCGATCGGGAGCACCATGATGCCGCCGACCCCGAGCTGCGCCAGCAAGGTCTCCGGCAGCTCCGCGGCCGCGGCGGTGATGATGATCCGGTCGAAGGGCGCTTGCGCCGGCCATCCCTTCATGCCGTCGCCGGCGATGGAGGTGATGTTGTGGATCCTGAGGCCGGCGAAGCGCTGCTCCGCCTCCTGCAATAGCGGCCGGTGGCGCTCGATGGTGTAGACCCGCCGCGCCAGGCGCGAGAGCACCGCCGTCTGATAGCCGGAGCCTGTGCCGATCTCGAGCACCTTGTGACGCGGTGTCACCTCGAGTGCCTGGGTCATCAGCGCGACGATCTGAGGCTGACTGATGGTCTGGCCCTGGCCGATGGGCAGAGCCTTGTCCTCGTAGGACTGATCGTGGAAGGCCTCGGGAACGAAATCCTCGCGCGGGATCCGCTCGATCGCGGCAAGCACGGCGGTGTCTGTTATGCCGCTGCGCCGGAGCGCCATGATCAGGCGAATCTTGCGTGCGGCGAGGCTCACGCGAAGGCCTCCCCGAGCCGGCGCGCCATGGCGCCGTGCGTCAGGTCCAGATGTAGCGGCGTGATGGCGATGGCCCCGCTCCTGACCGCCCACAGATCGGTGCCCTCGCCGACTGGATTGTCGCTGGTGAAGTCGCCGATCCAGAGGAACTTCCGCCCCGTCGGTCCCACGGCATGGGCGACCTCGATATTCGCCGCCCTCCGGCCCTGGCGCACCACCTCCATCCCGGAGATGTCGCCCTTTGTGAGATAGGGGAAGTTGATGTTCATCAGCACCCCCTCCGTCCAGGGCACCGAGACCAGCCGGCGGACGACCTCGGCGCCATGCTTCAGCGCGAGGCGCCAGGTGACATGCTGGCCGTCGCGAAGCTGGCTCATTGCGATGGCGCGGATGCCGAGCAGGGTCGCTTCCATGGCCGCGGCGACGGTCCCCGAATAGGTAACGTCCTCGCCCATATTGCTGCCGCGGTTGATGCCCGAGAGCACGAGATCGGGCCGGCGCCCTTCGATCAGGTGATTGACGGCGATCAGCACGCAATCCGTGGGCGTGCCGTCCACGGCGAAGCGCCGCTCGCGGACGCGCCGGACCTCGAGCGGGCGGCGCAACGTGAGCGAATGCCCAGCCCCGCTCTGTTCCAGCTCCGGCGCCACGACCCAGACATCGCGGGAAAGCTTGCGCGCGATCCGCTCGAGGACCTTCAGGCCCGGCGCGTTGATCCCGTCGTCATTGGTGACCGAGATCCGGGCCCCCTTGAGATCAAGCGCGCTCTTGCTCATCGCCCCCTACTCATCGACGCGGATCGCCGCCAATCCACCCATATACGGCCGGATCGCGTCGGGAAGCGCGATGGAGCCGTCGGGCTGCTGATAGTTCTCCATGATGGCGATCAGGGTCCGTCCCACCGCCAAGCCTGAGCCGTTCAGCGTATGGACGAAGCGCGTGCCCTTGGCGCCGGGCTCGCGGAAACGGGCCTTCATGCGCCGCGCCTGGAAGTCGCCGCAGTTGGAGCAGCTTGAGATCTCGCGATAGCGCCCCTGCCCCGGCAGCCAGACTTCGATGTCGTAGGTCTTGGCGGCGGCAAATCCCATATCTCCGGTGGACAGCACGATGGTGCGGAACGGCAGCCCGAGACGCTTCAGCACCGTCTCGGCGCAGTCGGTCATGCGCACATGCTCTTCGCCGGAGCGCTCGGGATGAGCGATGGAGACCAGCTCGACCTTGTTGAACTGGTGCATGCGGATCATGCCGCGCGTGTCCTTGCCCGCCGCCCCGGCCTCGGAGCGAAAGC
>DATFRE010000086.1:0-4989 GCA_035263545.1 Dongiaceae bacterium | reverse complement strand
AAGAGCGAGAAGGCGAGGGAGAGATAGGCATCGCGCAGCGCCGGCGCGTAGCGGCCGACGATCACGGGATCATGGAACAGGGCGATGATGACCGGATACATCAGCCCGAAGGAGAAGATGTCGATGAAGACCGCGGCGAAGAGCGGTGCCATGGTCTTGAGACGCCGATCCGGTATCGCATGGTCGGTCATGAGCGCGCCTTTTCCTTGATGCGAAGGGAGAGCGCCGCCGAGGCGAGAGCGGCGAGCGCCACGAGCAGGAGCACGCCTGCGAAGCCGGCGAAGCCGCTGACGATCCCGCCGCCGGTGACGCCGATGGTGGCGCTGAGGAAGGTGCAGGCGCTGATCACGCCCGAGCCCTGGCCGGCTTCCGTCTCCGGCAGGGCCGCGAGCCCCAGCCGTGGGGCGGTGGCATAGGGCAGTGCGATTCCGGCGCCGATGGCGAAGAGGCCGATCACCCGCAGCACCGGTCCTGCCACCGCCAGGGAAACCACGGCGATGGCGCAGCCGAGGACCAGGATCAGCCCCCCGCCCACCATCATCCGCCTGAGGCCCACGGCCTCCGCGATCCGGGGTGCAACCCGCGCGAAGCCGAAGAGCGCCACCGAAAGTGGGACCAGCGAAAGGCCGGCCGCGATGGGTGTGAGGGCGAGCCCGCGCAGCGATTGGGCGAAGAGGTTGTAGTAGAGAAGCAAGGTCATGATGTCGAACATCATCAGGGAGGCGATCAGGACGGCGAGCGTGAAGCGCCGGTTCTGGAACAGGGCGAAGTCGAGCAGCGGATGGTCCCGGCGCCGCTCCGTCCGGTAGAGCAGGAGCAAAGCGACCACCGCGACCAGCAGCAACAGGATCGCGTCCCAGGGCGCTTGGGCGAAGCGGGCGAGCGCCTGCAGGCCTGAGACCATGGTCACCATGAAGAGGACGAGCAGGCCGAGGCCGGGCCAATCCACGCCGCCCGCCTCGCGGCCGGGCGCACCGGGCTTCGCAGCCAGCGCGAGGCCGGCCGGCAGCATCATTGCGAGATTGAGCGAGAAGACCACCCGCCAGCCGGCATAATGGGTGACGGCGCCACCCAGCAGCGGGCCGATGCTGAAGCCCAGCATCAGGAAGCCCGTCCAGCCGCTGATCGCCGCCGCGCGCCCGGCCTCGGGCACGGCCTCCGCCACCGCCGCCAGCGATCCGGCGACGGCGAAAGCGGCGCCCAGCCCCTGCAGCGCGCGGGCGGCGATGACGGCCGCGCCGTCGGGTGCAAGGGCGATGATCAGCGAGGCGAGTGCGAAGAGAAGGACGCCGGCGGCGGAGGAGCGCCGCGCTCCGAAGCCATCCGCCGCCCGTCCACCCAGGATGATGAAGGCGGCGGAGGCAAGGAGATAGGCATTGACCGCCCATTCCACCTCGGCGCGGCCGAGGCCGAGCCGGGCCGACATGGCCGGCAGTGCGGCCATGATCGCCGTGCTGTTCTCCCCCACCGCGAAGATCGCCAGATAGCAGGCGATCAGCACCAGTCTGGACTCGCCCCGCATCGTTCCCCCAAGCGGACGCCGGCGGCTCTAGCGCGCCACCTTCACCACCAGCTTGCCGAAATTCTTTCCTTGCAGAAGCCCGATCAGCCCCTCGGGCGCCCGCTCCAGCCCCTCGATGATGTCCTCGCGGTACTTCACGCGCCCCTCGCGGATCCACTGCCCCATCTCGCGGTAGAAATCCTTCCGCTGGTCGACGAATTCGCGCTGGATGAAGCCGCGGATGGTGAGGCTTCGGCTCAGCACCTCGCGCATGGCGACCGGCAGGCGGTCGGGGCCTGGATAGGGCGGGGTGGAGTTGTATTGCGCGATCAGGCCGCAGACGGGAATGCGCGCGAACTCGTTGAACAGGGGGAAGACAGCATCCCAGACCTTGCCGCCGACATTCTCGAAATAGACATCGATACCTTTGGGACAGGCCTCCTTCAGCTGCTCGGCGAGGTCGGACGCCTGATGGTCGAGGCAGGCATCGAAGCCCAGTTCCTTGACAACGAAGTCGCATTTCGCCGCCCCGCCGGCGATGCCCACCGCCCGCGCGCCCTTGATCCTGGCGATCTGGCCGACGCCGCTGCCCACCGGTCCGCTGGCGGCGGCCACCACCACCGTCTCTCCCGGCTTGGGCTTGCCGATGGTCAAGAGCCCCGCATAGGCGGTGAAGCCCGGCATGCCGAGGATGCCGAGCGCCGTGGTGACGGGCGCGGTGGCCGGGTCGAGCTTGCGGAGGTCGCGTCCGTCGGAGATGGCATGGGTCTGCCAGCCGGAATAGGACAGGACGACGTCGCCCTTGGCGTAATCCTTGTGCCGGGATTCGACGACCTCGGCCACGGTGCCGCCTTCCATGACTTGGCCGATCTCGACGGACTGCGCGTAGGATTTCGCGGCACTCATCCGCCCGCGCAAATAGGGATCGAGGGAGAGATAGAGGATGCGCAGCAGCACCTCGCCTTCCTTGGGCGTCGGGATCGGGGCTTCCGTCATGCGGAAACTGTCCGGCTTCGGCATGCCCTCCGGCCGGCTGGCCAGGAGGAGCTGTTTGTTTGTCTGAGTGGCCATGGCTCTTTGCTCCCTTGCGCCGGCGGGTCCGGCGCCCCCATTTGTGGCAGAGTGGAGTTGCAAGGGGGCTCTGTCCAGAGCGCCCGTTCTCCAGCAGGAGGGCGCCCATGGGTCCAGGAGCCAAACGGCCGGCGGCGAAGTCCGATCAGCTCGTGGATGAGGCGGCGAAGGAATCCTTCCCCGCCAGCGACCCGCCCGCATTCACCGCCGCCGTCGCCGGCGCGCCGGAGCATGCGAAGCTGCCGGAAAAAAAACCGGAGGATAGGAAAGAGCGCCGCGCGAAACGCAGGAAGCGCTAGCTGGCGACCAGACAAGGGGGAAAATCATGCTGTTCATGGTCATCGAGACCTTCCGCGGCCAGGATGCCAAGGCAATCTATCGCCGCTTCCGCGACAAGGGTCGCCAATGCCCCGAAGGCCTCGCCTTCGTGGCAAGCTGGGTGACCGCCGATCTCGACCGCTGCTTTCAGATCATGGAATGCGAGGATGTAACCCTGCTCCAGGCCTGGGCTGCGAACTGGTCCGATCTCGTGGCGTTCGAAATCCTGCCGGTCGCTCCCGGCAAGGATGTTGCTGCGGCGCTGGCCGGCGCGCTCTAGGAGCCTTTCCGAAAAATGGCAAAGCGTCCGCGATCCAGCAACGCCTTCGACCGGCTGAAGGCCGCGGCACTCGCTTATCCCGAATCCTGGGAGGATCATCCCTGGGGCGAGACCGTCATCAAGGTCAAGACCAAGATCTTCCTGTTCCTTTTCGAAGACGAGGATGGGCTGAGAGTCTCGCTCAAGCTGCCGCGCTCGCGGGAGTTCGCGCTGGAATATCCTTTCACGAAGCCCACGGGCTATGGGCTCGGCAAGGCCGGCTGGGTCACCTCGAGCTTCGCGCCCAGGGAAAAGCCGCCTCTCGATGTGCTCGAGGCCTGGCTCGACGAAAGCTACCGCGCCGTGGCGCCGAAGAAGCTGGTGGGGGCGCTACCCCTTCCAGACCGTTACGCCCCGCCCCGGACTTGATTCGGGATCAAGGCCTGGCCATTCGGATCGACCTGCAAGTCAAGAAAGGTCGAGGCCGGCGGGCCAAACGATCGAGCGTGCCATCGTAGGTTGTATGAATGACCGCTTCTTGATAGGATTGTTCAGTCACAAAAGCAGACACGCAGAACGGTTGAGATTCGACGCCGGCTGCCTGCCAACTGCGCTGCAGAAAAATACCATACGGGTGATCGGGGTTTGACCGCCAGGCGCGCGGGCGCGGGCTCGCGACCGTCTTGGCGGCGCGAGATGAACTGCGCCAGGCACTAAGCCTGCAGCTTCGAGGAGGGAGGTTGAGCCATGAAGATCGTCATCATCGGTGGCACCGGCCTGATCGGTTCGAAGACCGTCCCCATTCTGCGCCAGGGCGGCCACGAGGTCCTCGCCGCCTCGCCCAATACCGGCGTCAACACCATCACCGGCGCTGGCCTCAAGGAGGCCCTGGCCGGCGCGCAGGTGGTGATCGATCTCGCCAATTCGCCCTCATTCGAAGACAAGGCGGTGCTGGAGTTCTTCGAGACCTCCGGCCGCAACCTTCATGCGGCGGAGAAGGCAGCCGGCGTCCGGCACCATGTCGCCCTCTCCATCGTCGGCACCGACCGGTCGCCCGACAATGGCTATTTCCGCGCCAAGGTCGCCCAAGAGAAGCTGATCGAGGCCTCCGGCATCCCCTACACCATCATCCGCTCGACCCAGTTCCTGGAGTTCCTGCGTGCCATCGCCGATTCGAGTGTGGCGGGAAACGCGGTCCGGCTTTCGCCCGGCTTTTTCCAGCCCATCGCGGCGGACGACGTCGCTGCCTTCGTTGCCGATGTCGCGCTCGCGCCGCCGAGAAACGGCATCGTCGAGATCGCGGGCCCGGAACGAGCGCCGTTCAACGCGATCGTCGCCCGTTATCTGAAGGCGGTCGGGGACCCGCGTGAGGTCGTGGGCGACCCCGAGGCCCGATACTGGGGCGGCCGGGTCGAAGAGCGCTCGCTGGTGCCCCTGGGCGAGGCGCGCCTCGGCCATATCGATTTGGAGGAATGGCTCCGCCGCTCACAGGCAAAAGCCTGATCCCCGATCCATCAACCGAAGCAAAGAGGCGACCATGACGACCAAACTTGTTGCGTTGGTTCTGCTGTGTCTCATGACCGGCACGGCGATGGCTGAGGAGCCTAAAGTCACGCCCCTCATGGAGAAGGATCTTCCGGACTATCCCGGCAAGGAAGCTCTGATGATAACGGTCGAGCATGCGCCCGGCGGGTCGAGCGCTATCCACCGGCACAATGCACATGCGTTCGTCTATGTGCTGGAGGGCTCCGTCGTGATGCAGTTGAAGGGCGGGCAAGAGGTGACGCTGACAGCCGGACAGGCCTTCTATGAAGGCCCCGACGATGTTCATATCGTCGAC
>DATFRE010000085.1:0-5176 GCA_035263545.1 Dongiaceae bacterium | reverse complement strand
GCGGTCGTGCACTGCCGCAAAGCCGAGGACGTCCAAGCGGCCATTCGAGCCGCACGCGACGGCCAGCTCTCCCTGTCGGTGCGGGGCGGAGGGCATGACTGGGCCGGCAGAGCCTTGTGCGACGGCATCGTCATCGACTTGAGCGGCATGAGGGAGGTGGCCGTCCACGCCGGCAACCGGACCGCGCGGATTTCGGGAGGGGCCCGGGCGTCAGACCTGCTCGCCGTGACGGATCCGCTCGGCCTCGCAGCCGTAACGGGCTCCTGCGGCGCCGTCGGCATGGCCGGACTCACGCTGGGGGGCGGCTATGGCGCGCTGACCGGCCGCTTCGGCCTTGCGCTCGACAATCTCCTGGCGGCGGAGGTCGTGCTCGCGGATGGCCGCATCGTGACCGCCACGCATGACAGCGAGGAGGAGCTGTTCTGGGCGCTGCGTGGCGGCGGCGGGAATTTCGGCGTGGTGACGGCGATGGAGCACCGGCTGCATGAGCTGCCCAGCATCCGATCGGGCATGCTGCTGTTCTCCTTCACCGAGGCCAAGACCATTCTCGAAGGCTGCGCCGAGATCGCCGCGTCGGCGCCTGACGAGCTGTCGGTCCAGCTCGGGCTCGCCGTGGGGCCCGATGGCACGCCGGTAGTCATGGTCGTGCCGAGCTGGTGCGGCCAGCCGGAGGAAGGCGAGGCGCGCCTCGCGCCGTTCTTCCGACTGGGAACGCCGCTCGCCAATACTGTGAGCGCCATGCCCTATGGAGGGAGGCTCGCCATATTCGAACCCTTCATCGTCAATGGACGACGGACATTCATGGAGACCTGCTGGCTTCCTCGGCTCGACGGCGCCAGCATCGCTGCCTCGATCCAGGCGATCGCGACCACCCCCTCCCCGGGCTGCGCCATCTTCACCCATGAGTTTCGAGGCGCGGCCTCGCGCGTCCCGCTCGAGGCGACGGCCTTCGGCCTGCGCCGCGACCATGCGCTGGTCGAGATCCTTGCGTGGTCTGCCGACGGCACGGATGAGCTGGAGGAACAGCGGCATCGGCAATGGGCGCTTGCCACCCGCCGGGCCCTCGATACGAGAGCGCTTCCCGGCGGCTATCCGAACCTACTGGGGCCGGGCGATCCGGACCGGGTGGCGAAGAGCTACGGGCCCCATGCCGAGCGGCTGAGCCGAGCCAAGGAGCACTACGATCCCACCAATGTCTTCCGCTCCGCCATCCCCCTGCCCGTCCGCCAGGACAATGACCGTCGCCACCGAGCCGCGGTCCGTTGAATGCAAGGAGCTTCGCTCGCCTGAGGTTGCAGGCCCGGCTCCCGCGAAAGCGGGGCCGGGCTCTGGCGCCTAGAAACATCCCCTGCCGCCTATAGGGACAGTTGAGGTCAATCCGCCGGCCACAGTCATTGATCCCTGGACGGCGATCGGATAGCTAGATCGAGATGCGCGAACAGCTCTTCCACCTCGATCCCAAGGCGGGGTCGACGCTCCAGACACAGCTCCGCCAGATGCTGGTCGCGGCGATCCGGGAGGGCCAGCTGCCGCCGGGAAGCGCGCTCCCCTCCTGCCGGCGGCTGGCGGAGAGCCTCGAGGTCGCCCGCAACACGGTGGCGCTCGCCTATCAGGATCTGGTGGAGGAGGGCTTCCTCATCGCCCGCCAGCGCAGCGGCTATTTCGTGAGCCGGGAGATCGACGCCGGCCGCCTCGCCCCGCCGCCGGGTGAAAAGACGGCGATGGCCGCAGCACCCGACTGGCTGCTGCGGCTGCGCTGCCGGCCCTCGACCCAGCGCAACATCGTCAAGCCCCGGAACTGGCAGGACTACCGCTACCCCTTCATCTACGGTCAGGTCGATCCGGCGCTCTTTCCCATCGCCGATTGGCGGGAGTGCTCGCGCCAGGCCCTCAGCCTGAATGCCGTCCGCGAGTGGTCGAGCGACCGCTTCACCGATGACGATCCCCAGCTCATCGAGCAGATCCGCACGCTGCTGCTGCCACGCCGGGGCGTCTTCGTGACGCCGGAGGAGATCCTGCTCACCGTAGGCGCGCAGCACGCGATCTATCTGCTCTCGACCCTGCTGGTAGATGACCGCACGGTCGTGGGCATTGAAGATCCGGGCTATGCCGATGCCCGCAACATCTTCGCGCTGCGCACCAGCCGCCTCATCGGCCTGCCGGTTGATGACAACGGGCTGATGGATGGCGCGGCGCTCGACGGCTGCACCTATGTCCATGTGACCCCGAGCCACCAGTTCCCGACCACCGTCACCATGTCCCTGGGCAGGCGCCGGGCGCTGATCGAGCGGGCGGCGCGGCAGGACATCGTCTTCATCGAGGATGACTACGAGGCGGAGATCAACCATCTGGGCCGGCCGACACCCGCCTTGAAATCGCTCGATCCCGGCGGCCGCGTCGTCTTCGTCGGCAGCCTTTCCAAGACCATCGCGCCGGGCCTGCGCATGGGCTATCTGGTGGGCGCGCCCGAGCTGATCGCCGAGGCGCGCGCCTTGCGCCGGCTGATGCTGCGACACCCGCCGGCCAACAACCAGCGCACCGCCGCCCTCTTCCTCGCCCGCGGGCACTACGATTCCCTGCTGCGCCGCGAGGGCCAGAGCCTGAAGCAGCGCTGGAGCGCCATGCAGGAGGCGCTTGCCCGCCACATGACCCAGTGCCGGTTCCGGCAGACCTCCGGCGGCACCGCCTTCTGGATCGAGGGCCCGCCTTCCCTCGATGCCCGGGTGCTGGAGAAGGCGGCGGCGGCCCTCGGCGTCCTCATCGAGCCCGGGGATGTGCATTTCCTCTCGGATGTCGGCCCGCGGAACTTCTTCCGCCTGGGATTCTCCTCCATCCCCGCCGAGCGGATCGAGCCGGGAATCCGCCTGCTGGCCCAGGCGATCCGTGATCTCACCCCTGGCGCACCGGAAAGCGATCATCTGGCCCTACCGCGCCAGAAACGCGCCGGCTAGAGCAGACCTGCGCGCAGGCAGGAAATCGGCGCGCCACCGGAGAGGAAAGCCCATGACCCGCATGTCCTCGAGCGAGGCCTTCGTCGAGACCCTCGTCGCCCATGGCGTGACCCATATTTTCGGCATCGTGGGCTCTGCCTATATGGACGCGCTCGACCTGTTCGAGCCCGCCGGCATCCGCTTCATCTCCGTCGCCCATGAGCAGGGCGCGGGGCATATGGCCGACGGCTACAGCCGGGCCGGCAACCGCCAGGGCGTCTGCATCGCCCAGAACGGCCCGGGCATCACCAATTTCGTGACCGCGGTCGCCGCCGCCTACTGGGCCCATTCGCCGGTGGTGGTGATCACGCCCGAGACCGGCAGCAGCACCATGGGCCTCGGCGGCTTTCAGGAGACCGAGCAGCTTCCGATCTTCTCCAAGATCACCAAGTTCCAGGCCCATGTCTCGCGCCAGGACCGGATTGCCGAGCTCACCGGGCGCTGCTTCGACCTCGCGGCGACGGAGCGCGGGCCGACCCAGCTCAATATCCCGCGCGACATGTTCTACGGCGAGGTCGACGTCACCATTCCGAAGCCGATCCGCGTCGAGCGCGGCGCCGGCGGGGAGAAGAGCCTCGACGAGGCGGCGAAGGCGCTGGCCGGCGCGAAATTCCCGGTGATCGTCGCCGGCGGCGGCGTGATCATGTCGGATGGCCAGGCCGAGGCGATCCGGCTTGCCGAGCATCTCTCGGCCCCGGTGGTCACCAGCTATCTGCACAACGATGCCTTTCCGGCCAGCCATCCGCTGATGTGCGGGCCCCTCGGCTACCAGGGTTCCAAGGCGGCGATGAAGCTCATCGCCCAGGCCGATGTGGTGCTGGCGCTGGGAACGCGGCTCGGGCCGTTCGGCACTCTGCCCCAGCACGGCATCGATTACTGGCCCAGGGGCGCCAAGATCATCCAGGTCGACAGCGACCACCGCATGCTGGGGTTGGTGAAGCAGATCAGCACCGGCGTCTGCGGCGATGCCAAAGCGGCCGCCGCCGCGATCCTGACGCGGCTGGAGACGATGAACGAGGCCATCGCCGCGCGGGGCAACAAGGACGCGCGCCTCACCGAGCTGAAGAAGCAGAAGGATGCCTGGGAGGCCGAGCTCAATGCCTGGGGCCAGGCCGACGGCACGCCGGTGGCCCCGCGCCGGGCGCTGCGCGAGCTCGAAAAGGCCATGCCGAAGAACGCCATGGTCACGACGGACATCGGCAATATCTGCTCGGTCTCCAACAGCTATCTGCGCTTCGAGGCGCCGCGCAGCTTCTTCGCCGCCATGAGCTTCGGCAATTGCGGCTACGCCTTCCCCACCGCCATCGGCGCCAAGGTCGCCGCCCCCGACCGCCCGGCGGTCGCCTATGTGGGCGACGGCGCCTGGGGCATGAGCCTGCAGGAGACACTGACCTGCGTGCGCGAGAACATTCCCGCAGTTGCCGTCGTTTTCAACAACGGCCAGTGGGGGGCGGAGAAGAAGAACCAGATCGACTTCTACGCCGACCGCTATGTCGGCACCAATCTGAAGAACCCGAGCTTCGCGGCCATCGCGCAATCCATGGGCGCCGAGGGCATCAAGGTTGTTCATCCCGGCCAGATCGGCGATGCGCTGAAGAAGGCGACCTCATCCAACCGGCCGACCGTGCTGGAGATCATGGTGACCCAGGAGCTGGGCGACCCGTTCCGCCGCGACGCGCTGAAGAAGCCGGTCCGCCTGCTGGACAAATACAAGGCCTATAGTGCTGCCTGACCGACTGTGCTGGGGCTGCTCCGAGTGACGCCTGGAACGCCGGGTGTCCTGCACGGCACCCGGCGGACCTGCGGCGATATGTCCCGCAATCCCACCGGCATATTTCCCGTTTTCGCCTTGCTGCCGCCGCAATAGGCCGGCCTTCTTGGAGAGCCGGCCGATAGCGGCAAATCCGTCCGGCCGGCGAGGCATCGCGTTAAGTGCTTTTCGAGTGACGACGCAAAGGTGCCGGGCGTCCTGCACGACGCCCGGCGCTTTTTCATCGGAGATCTATCAGCGCCGATACTTGCATCGCCTGGGTGCGATTGCCCGGCCGAGTGCCCCGGACGCCCTAGAAAGAATCTTTCCACGGCGCCCTGCCGGGCTTAACTCCATTTTAAGGCGACTCCGCGTCCCATAGAGCTGCGCAAGCGATGCCCGCGAGAGCGGGGGTTCCCGTCGTCATTGTGCCTCC
>DATFRE010000084.1:0-2810 GCA_035263545.1 Dongiaceae bacterium | reverse complement strand
AAACGCGACGGGGGCGAACCTCTGTGGGAACAGCGCGCCCTGCAACATCCACGTGGATGGCCGGGTCAAGCCCGGCCATGACGGGTGGAGAAGGGGCGTCAGCCGCCCAGGGGCATCTGATACGGGCGGCGTCAGCCGCCAGAGGAATTTGTCACGGGCGGCGTCAGCCGCCAGAGGAATTTGTTACGGGCGGCGTCAGCCGCCCGTCACGCTCATATGGCGGGGGACGGCCGGGGCGGTGTGGCGGCGGTCGATGATGAAGTCGTGGCCCTTCGGCTTGCGCGCGATGGCGGCGCGGATCGCCGCCTCCAGCCTCGCATCCTCGGGATCGGCACGCAGCGGGGCTCTCAGATCCGCCGAATCCTCCTGCCCCAGGCACATATAGAGCATGCCCGTGCAGGTCAGCCGCACGCGGTTGCAGCTCTCGCAGAAATTATGGGTGAGCGGGGTGATGAAGCCGATGCGCCGTCCCGTCTCGCCGACCCGCACATAGCGGGCCGGGCCGCCGGTGCGGTAATCGATATCCTCCAGGCTCCAGCGCCGCGCCAGGCGCGGGCGAAGCAGCGAGAGCGGCAGATACTGGTCGAGGCGATTCTCGCCGCCCACATCACCCATGGGCATGACCTCGATGAAGGTCAGGTCGAAGCCCTCGGCGCCGCACCATTCGATCAGGCGGTCGAACTCGTCCTCGTTCACGCCCTTGAGTGCCACGGTGTTGATCTTGACCTGCAGACCCGCCGCCTTGGCGGCGGCGAGGCCCTCCAGCACCTTGTCCAGGCGACCCCAGCGGGTGATGGCGGTGAACTTCTCCGCATCCAGCGTATCGACGGAGACATTGATCCGCCTGACGCCGCAGGAAGCGAGCTCCTCGGCATGGCGGACGAGCTGGCTCCCATTGGTGGTGAGCGTCAGCTCCTCCAGCGCGCCCGTGCCGAGATGGCGCGAGAGGGCGCGTACCAGGCTCATAACGTTCTTGCGCACCAGGGGCTCGCCGCCGGTAAGCCGGAGCTTGCGCACTCCCAGCCGGACAAAGGCGCTGCACAACCGGTCCAGCTCCTCCAGGCTCAGGATCTCCGCCTTGGGCAGGAAGGTCATGTCTTCCGCCATGCAGTAGACGCAGCGGAAGTCGCAGCGGTCCGTCACCGAGACCCGGAGGTAGGTGATGGCCCGCCCGAAGGGATCGATCACAGGGTGCTTTTCGATCATCTGGCGGAAATATAGGCAGAGCCGCGGGCTTTGTCGCCCCTCCCCGGATCAGGGGGAATCAGGGTTTATCGGCGAGCCAGAAGGTGTCGGGCCGATAGATGCCGAAATAGGCCCCCGGCTCCCAGTTGTAGAAGTCCCGCTCCGGGATGTTGCGCAGCCGCGGGTTCACCGCCACGGGCTGGGGAACCTCGCCCACCAGCCCGATGGTGAACACCTGATCGGCGTTGATCTGGACGATCTTGCGCCAGGCCGCCTTCTTGTCCCCCTCGTTGCGGGCGTCGCGCCAGCGCTTCCAGAGCTGGACTAGGTCGAGGGCCGACTGAATATCCACCGGCTCGCCATTCGCCCCGCCGGATTCCTGATAGAGGCCCCATCGCGGCCATTGCGGCTGGATTCGGCTCGAAGGCGTCATCTCCGCCGGGTTCATCTCCGGCGTGGCGAGGCCGTTGGCCAGACCTTCGGCGATCGACATGAGGATGCTGCCGTCCAGGAGCCGGCTCTGGAAGGTCGCGGGCAGCGGCGCCCCGATCATCAGCTCGATGCCGACCTTGCGCCAGTTGTCCTGGATCAGGCGCAGGACCGCGACCTCCGAGGGATCGGCCCCCTGGGTGGTGACCAGGAGCGAGAGCAGGTGTCCATCGGGCAGGCGCCTGAGGCCGAAATTCTTGTCCATCTTGAGGCCGATGGAATCCAGCAGCTCCTGGGAGCGGGCGAGGTCGTATTCGGCCCAGGCCTTCTGGGCATCGGGATCGAAGAGCGGGGAATCGGCGAGCAGGGTATTGGCCCGGGGCCTGGCCATGTTGCCATAGATGTTGCGGTTGATGGCCGCCCGGTCGGTGGCAAGCGAGAGCGCCCGGCGGAAGCGCAAATCGCGCAGGAGCTTCTGCCAGACGGGGTCCTTGGCATTGAGGTTGGGATAGAGGGCGAGCTGGCTGCCGCGGCCGCTGGGCCAGAGATTGAGCCTGATCACCCCGTTCTCCGCCGCCGCCTTGAGGGCCGGAATATCGGCGAGGGTTAGGCCGGCGGCCTGAAGATCGCTCTTGCCGTCGACGACGGCGGTGAGGATCTGGGACTTGCTCTGGGGAATCAGCACCAGCCGGTCGATATAGGGGAGCTGCTGGCCGTTCTTGTCGATGCGGTAGTAGTAGGGGTTCCGAACAGCGGCAAAGACCTGGCTGCCCGGGCGCGAGATGACGACCCAGGGGCTCAGCACCGGCATGTCCGGGTTCCCGAGCAGCAGCGGGTCGTCGAAATGCTGATGCAGGTCCTCCCAGTTATCGAGCTTGGTCTCGGCGAGGAAACGGGCGATGACCTTGGCGCTGGTGTATTTCGGGTTGAACTGCTTCAGGTAGCGCGAGGGCCGGTAGATCATCAGCGGGGTGGCGGCGGCCAGCGCCGGGATGAAGGCCTGGTTCGGCAGCGCCCATGTATATCTGATGGTGGTCTGGTCGAGAATTTCGACCTGTGGCGGCATCCCGTTGACCAGGAGGGCCGGCGGCAGGCCATCGGGATTGAGCTTAGGATTGGCCGCTATGTCCTCCCAGTAATAGCGAAAATCCTCCGTGGTGAAGGGGCTGCCATCGGACCAGCGCTGCCCCTTCCTC
>DATFRE010000083.1:0-2768 GCA_035263545.1 Dongiaceae bacterium | reverse complement strand
CTCTCCCATGAGAGGCGGCCGTCCCCGCGCGCTGCCGCGGGGACGGGCGCCGGATTGCGGGGTCAGCGGGGAAGGAAGTCGCGGATCTCCGCCGCGATCTCCGCCGCGTGGGTCTCGAGCGCGAAATGGCCGGTGTCGAAGAAGCGCACCACGGCATTCGGGATGTCGCGCTTGAAGGCATCCGCGCCCGGCGGCAGGAAGAAGGGATCGTTCCTGCCCCAGGCCGCGAGCAGAGGCGGCTTGTGGGTGCGGAAATATTTCTGGAAGGTCGGGTAGAGCGCGACATTGCTCTTGTAATCGCCGAAGAGATCGAGCTGCACTTCGTCGGCCCCCGGCCGTGCCAGGTAGAAATTGTCCAGGGAATAGCCGTCCGGCGAGACCTTCGCCGCGTCGGGGACGCCATGGGTGTACTGCCAGAGGGTCGATTCGGGCTTGAGGAAGTTGCGCAGCGCCTCGCGGTTGGCGGGCGAGGCGTCCTGCCAATAGGCCCGGATCAGATTCCAGCCCTCGCTCAGCCCCTCCTCATAGGCATTGCCGTTCTGGGAGATGATCGCCGTGATCCGCTCGGGATGGCGGACCGCGAGCCGAAACCCGGTCGGCGCACCGTAATCGAAGACATAGATGGCGTAGCGATCGAAGCCGATGGTCTCGGTCAAGCGGTCGATCGCGTCGGCGACCTTGTCGAAAGTGAGGCCCCGGCCCGGCAGGTCCGAGTTTCCGAAGCCCGGCAGATCGGGTGCCACGATGTGAAAGCGGTCGGCCAGCAGCGGGATCAGGTCGCGGAACATATGGCCGGCGCTGGGGAAGCCATGCAGCAGCAGCAGCTTCGGTGCACCCGGCGATCCGGCCTCGCGATAGAAGACGCCGGAGCCGTTGAGCTTGGCGGTGCGATAGGTGATGGCGGTCATGGTGATCTCCTCTGAGGTTGCTCGATCGAGGCGATGACGCGGCGAGAGCCTCTCTGTCAGATAGGTCCCGCGCGGAAGGAAACGGCGACTGTCAGCCTGCGGCGATCTCGCTTGCCGCTTCGCGGATGATGTCGACGACCAGGGAGGGTGCGGTCACCAGCGGCGCGTGATCGACGGGATGCGAATGGATGCGCGCCTTCATGCGCCCGGCCATGAAGCGCTGGTTCTCCTGGGGGATCATGCGGTCCTGCTCGGCCAGCAGGAACCAGGCCGGCCTGTCCTTCCACAGCGGCCGTTGCATCAGGACGGTGATGCAGGCAAGCGAGATCGGCCGCTGGACCGCCGCCAGCACGGCGAGATCCTGTACCGTGGCATTTTGTGCGAAGGCGGCGGCGAAGCCAGGCTCGGGCAAATAGATCAGCCCATGGCCATCCGGCGCGAGCTTGGGCGCCTCGGGATGCGGCGGGGTGCGGTAGAAGACCTGCGCCACCGTCTCGCCCTCCTCCGGCGCCAGCGCCGCCACATAGACCAGCGCCCGCACCCGCTCGTTGCGCGTCGCCGCGATGACGGCCCCGGCATAGGCATGGCCGGCGAGGATGACAGGTCCCGGCACCCGTTTCAGGGTCCGGTCGAGCGCGGCGACATCCTCCTGGAAGGAGGCCAGGGGCAGCGGCGCCGCGGTCACCTTGAAGCCATCGGCGGCCAGCGGGGCGATGACCTTGGCCCAGCTCGATCCATCAGCCCAGGCGCCATGGACGAGCACGATATGCATCGGTGTCGAGGACATTGCCGGTCTCCTCTGCCTCAACAGCGCGTAACCCCATCCCCGACCGCGAGATGGTTACGATCTTCAACATAACTTGTCAAGCGGCATTGGAGAGGTTACTAATTATTCATGCTCACGAAGAGCGCTGGAACAACGAGCCGCGAGGCAACGCGACGCGAGGCGGGACGGGGAGCTGGGAAGGGCGGGCGCCCCCCGGCGATTTTCGTCGGCGGCGCGGCGGGGCTCGATTTCCTGAACTCGATCGCCACGCCTGTCGACATCCCCGTCGAGTGGATCGATGACGGCGAGGGGCTGTTGAGCTGGCTGGCGCAAGCCGGGCTCGTGCCCGCCGATGCGGTTGCGAGCATCCGGGCCCAGGCCCGCCCAGGCGAGCTCGACAAGGTGGCGGTGGAGGCGAGGCGCCTGCGCGAATGGTTCAGAGGCTTCCTCCGCCAGCACAAGGGCCGTCCTTTGACGGCGAAGGATCTAACGGAGCTCGAGCCGCTGAACCGCCTGCTCGCGCGCGACGATTCCTTCACCCGGATCGCCCCGCAGCCTGCGGGCACCGGGGCCCCTCTCCAGCTTCAGACCACGCGAAGGTGGCGAAGCGCCGAAGATCTTCTCCTGCCGATCGCCCAGGCCCTGGCCGAGCTCGTCTGCACCGAGGACCTCTCCAAGCTGAAGGCCTGCGAAGGCCCCGTCTGCACCCTCTATTTCCTCGACCGCACCCGCGGCCATGCCCGGCGCTGGTGCAGCATGGCGATCTGCGGCAACCGCGCCAAGCAAGCCGCCCACCGGCACAGGCTCAAGGCGCAGCGGGATTAGATGGCCCCCAAGGCAGACCCTTGCCTCCGCCCCCGTGGCGGTCCATGTCATGACCGGCGCCTGCCGCGCGCCGATCGCCGTCTCGCCAACCGCCCTCTCATGAAAGGTCCGAGCGCACCATGACCAACTCATCCGACTACCTCCCGCCGAAGGTCTGGGTCTGGGACAAGCCCAACGGGGGCCAGTTCGCCAATATCAACCGCCCCGTCGCCGGCGCCACGCATGAGAAGGATCTACCGGTCGGCCGCCATCCCCTGCAGCTCTATTCG
>DATFRE010000082.1:0-2136 GCA_035263545.1 Dongiaceae bacterium | reverse complement strand
ATCTGCTTCAAAGCCGCCAGCGGGTCGGGCTGGGTCAACCAATAATCCTGGCTCTGGAAGAGCTGGTCGACGAGGCTGAAATAGCGCATCGGCGAAGCGCAATGCGCGAGGATCGCCGCCTGGAAGGCCGGCCGGTTCAGCGGGTAGTCGCGGAAGACCCAGCGCACCAGACCCTTGTCGATGTACTCCGCCTTGATCTTCGGCAGGACGTCCTTGTTGAAGTTGGCGCAATGGGGGCAGGAGAGGGAAGCGTATTCGATGACCGTGATCTTGGCGTCCGGCTTGCCGAGATACATGTCGTCCGGATAGAGCGCATCCGTCGCATCGGCGAGCTGAACCGCAACGCTGCTCTTTGCCGCCTTGACCGGGAGCGAGGCTGCTGCAAGGCCCACGGCCACTAATAGTGGGACAAGAGCCAGGGCAATCCACATCTTGCGCATTGAGCCTCCTCGCAGCGGTCGCTGCATTTTCGCGCTATTTGGCAGGATTCGGGTGACGGCGCAACCCCTTGACCGCCCGTCCGAGGCCTTCCAGGGCCTGGCGGAGCTCGGGATCTTCGATTCGGCCAAGGTCGCGGGCAAGCTTCTTTTCCTCGGCCGGGTCGAGCCCCTGGGGGGCAAGCAGGGCCGGCGGCCTGGGGCGGGGGAGCCGCCCCTGCTCGAATTTGAGCCGGGCGACCGCCCCATAGCCGAGATAGCCGTTGATCCGCTCCAGGAGCTGGGGGGCCATATGCTGGAGCTCGACGGCGAAGGCGCTGCGGACCCGCAAGACCAGGCTGCCATCGCGCCGCTCCCCCTTGGGGAAGGAGAGCTTCAGCGGCTTGGCATGGCGGGCGACCTCCTCGCCGACAATGGCCGCCCAGTCGGCGATCAGCCCGCCCTCGCCGAAGCCGCGCCGGCCCATGGGCTTGCCGACCAGCCCGGGCAGCTCGGCGGCGATCGGGCGCATCCGGGCCCGCCGCTCGGCATCCTGCTGCTTTCGGGTCGACTGGTTCATGGCATCTCTTCCGGGTAATTATCGTAGTTATCGGGGCTCGTGATACCAATCACGAGCAGGAGAACGGGCCAATATGAAAGACATCGCCGATTTCGCCGAGCCGGGGCTGTTCCTGGAGCGCCATCCCGATATCCGCCATGTGGACGCGCTCTATGTGGATATCTGCGGCCGGCCCCGGGGCAAGCGCTGCCCGGTGGAGAAGCTCGCCGGCCTCTATGCCGAGGGGGTGCAGTCGCCGCAATCCCATTTCCTTCTCGATGTGAACGGCGATTCCAGCGATCCGATCGGCCGCGGCTTCAGCGATGGCGATCCCGATACCACCCTCCATCCGGTGCCGGGGAGCCTCGCCCCGGTTCCCTGGGCAAGCGAGCCCCTGGGCCAGGTCCTGATCGGCGAGCGGGCGGGGGAGCGCGCGGGCCTTCCCGTCGATCCACGTCTGATCCTGGCCCGGGCGGCCGAGCCTCTCGCGGCGCTCGGCCTGACGCCCGTCATGGCGGTGGAGCTCGAGTTCTACCTCCTCGAGCCGGAGCCCGATGGCGAAGGCCGCCCGCGGCTCGCCGCCTCGCCCTTCGGCGGCGGGCGGGTGACCACGAGCACCAACAGCATCGAAGAGCTGGAGGCGATCGGCGCCTTTCTGGGAGAGGTCGAGAACTTCTGCCGGCAGCAGCAGATCCCGGCCTCCGTCATCTCCTCGGAGATGGCGGCCGGCCAGTTCGAGATCAATCTCCATCACGTGGATCAGCCCGTGCTCGCCAGCGATCATGCCTTCCTTCTTCGGAGGGTGATCCAGATGGCGGCGCGGCGTCATGCCATGCGCGCGAGCTTCATGGCCAAGCCTTTTCTCGATGCGCCGGGCAGCGGCATGCATGTGCATGTGAGCCTTGTCGACGAGCGCGGCCGCAACCTCTTCGATGACGGACGCGCTGAGGGCAGCGCGCTGCTGCGCCAGGCGATCGGCGGGCTCCATCGGACCACGCCGGAGGCCCAAGCCCTGTTCGCTCCCAGCCTCAACGCCTTCCGCCGCTTCGGGCCGGGACAATTCGTGCCGCTGAACCGCTTCTGGGGTTACAACAACCGGGCCGTCGCCTTCCGCGTGCCCGCGGGGCCATCGGCCGCAAGGCGGATCGAGCATCGCATCGC
>DATFRE010000081.1:0-2625 GCA_035263545.1 Dongiaceae bacterium | reverse complement strand
GTCTCCAACACGCTGACCGGCAATGGCTGGCGCGAGGAGATGATCTGCTCGATCAAGGCCCAGGCCGAAGCATCGGGCGTCGTCTCCAAGGTGATCGTCGCCAACCGCAATGGCGGACCCTCCGAGCAGATCGCCGATCTGCGCAATCTGATCTCTGCCGGAGTTAATGTGATCGTCGTCAACCCCTCGGACCGCGAGGCGTTGAACCCGGTCATCAAGCAGGCGGCCTCCAAGGGCATCGTCGTGGTGGCGGTTGACCAGTCCGTCTCCGCGCCGGAGGCCTATGTGCTCTCGAACGACCAGGTCGCCTATGGCCGTCTGGGCGCCGAGTGGCTGTTCGAGAAGCTGGGCGGCAAGGGTAATGTCGTCGAGATGCGCGGCATCGACGGCGTGCCGGCCGATGCCGACCGGCATCAGGGCTTCATGGAGACGCTGAAGAAGTATCCAGACATCAAGGTGGTTGCGACGGTCTTCACCGGCTGGGCGCTCAACAAGGCCGCCCAGCAGATCAAGGACCTGCTCGCCTCCGGCAAGCAGATCGACGGCGTCTGGACTTCGGGCATCGATGTGGTGGTGCCGGAGGCCTATAAAACCGCCAACGCCAAGTTCGTGCCCGTCGTCGGCGCCGACAATAACGGCTTCATCGGCCAGCTCATCAACTGGAGGGCCGATGGCTTGAGCGGGGCGGCGGTGACCAACCCGCCCTCGGTTGGCGGCGCCGGGCTGGCGGTGGCCCTCGACGTGCTGCAGAACAAGGCGCATCCGAAGGTCATCAAGATCGATCCTGAGGTCTGGGACAACAGCACGGATGCGAACACCGAGGCGCTGAAGAAGCTCTACGATCCGAAGCTCGATCCCTTTTACAGCGTGGATGTCAGCGTGAAGCCCTTCACCACCTACACCATGGACCAGATCCTGGCCTGCAAGGGCCCATCCTGATCCTGGATCGGCGCATCGGCCGAGAGAGACTGGGGACCGCGGGGGAGCTCCGCCGCGGTCCTCGGCATGTGTGATGAACGAAACGGCCCTTCTTCTCGAAGCGCGCGATGTCGCCAAGCGGTTCGACTCCGTCATCGCGCTGAGGGCGGCCAACCTCGCCATCCGCGCCGGCGAGGTACATGCGCTCATGGGCGCCAACGGCGCCGGCAAGAGCACGCTGGTCAAGATCATCACCGGAGTCTATCCGGCCGATGGCGGCGAGATCCGCCTGCGTGGTGCGGCCGAGAAGTTCTCCTCGCCAGCGGCCGCGCGCCGGGCCGGCATCGTCTCGGTCTACCAGGATCCCGCTCTGGTGCCCGATCTGACCGTCGCCCAGAATCTGCGCCTGGCCGGCGTGAAACTGCCGGCCGTGCGTGGCTGGCTGGCGCGGCTCGGCATCGAGAGCCTCGACGGCAGCGCTGTCATCCGCGACCTGCCCTACCCTATTCTCCGGTTGATCGACCTTGCCCGCGCGCTCGCCTCGGAGCCCGACATTCTTCTGCTCGACGAGATCACGGCGGCGCTGCCGGCGGATCTTTCCGAGCGGGTCTTCACGATGATCCGCCATTGGCGCGAGAGCGGCCGCGCCGTGATCTTCATTTCTCATCGCATGGCCGAAGTAGCCGCCCTCTGCGATCGCGCGACGGTGTTGCGCGACGGCGTGACCGTGGGCGTCACCGAGATGGCCAGAGGCAGCGAGGAGCAGATCGTGGCCCATATGCTGGGATCCGAAGTGGCAAAGGCCAGCGCCCATCCCCGTCACGTGGTGGCGCCTCACGCGGCAGGTGGTGCCCCGGCGCTGGAGCTCCGCAATCTCGGCTATGGCCATCAGCTGAACGACGTCTCCTTCCGGCTCCATCCCGGCGAGGTGCTCGGCATCGCTGCCCTGGAGGGCCAGGGTCAGGAGGAGCTGTTCGACTGCATCGCCGGCATCCGCCGGAACTTCCGCGGCACGATCCTGGTGGAGGGCCGCGAGCTGAAGCCGCGCCATCCCGCCGATGCGATCCGCGCGGGGCTCGTCCTGGTGCCCGCCAACCGCCTGACCGCCCTGCTCCAGCAGCGCTCGATCCACGAGAACATCGCGCTGCCCATGCTGCGCGGCCTCGGCGCCTGGGGCCCGATCCCCATGGAGGCGGAGCGCCGTCGCGTCAACGGCGCCATCGCCCGGCTGCAGATCGATACGCGGGCGGAATCCGAGCTTCGCCGCCTCAGCGGCGGCAATCAGCAGAAGGTGGTGATCGCCCGCTGGCTCGCCAGCGGATTCAAAACCCTGCTCTGCTTCGACCCAACCCGCGGCATCGACATCGGCACCAAGCGCCAGATCTATGCCCTGCTGCGCGAGCTGGCCGCCGCCGGTGCGGCGGTGCTGCTCTTCACCTCCGAGCTGCCGGAGATTCCGCTTGCCTGCGACCGCGCCCTCATCCTTTTCGGCGGCCGGATCGTGCGCGAGATGCCGGCGGCGGAGGCGGATGAAGGAACACTGCTGCGCGCGGCCCATGGCCTGGTGGAGACGGCGAAGATGCGCCCATGATGGCCAGAGCATGACGGGCCAAAGCGCGACGGGCGACAGCCTGACCTCGGCGGGCAACCCCCTCCGCCGGGCTTTCCGGCGCCATCCCGATCTCTTCGGCATGCCCGCACTCCTGA
>DATFRE010000080.1:0-9446 GCA_035263545.1 Dongiaceae bacterium | reverse complement strand
AATCCATGCAAGGCGATGGGCGAGCCAACGCGCCCCCTGGAAACTCAGGCGGCCGTAACCCTCCTTGTCAATGCACCCGAGCCACGGCCAGCAGGCGTCAGGGTCTCCCGATTTATCGACGCGAGCCCAAAAAGTCTTGTAAGTATTAGCTGGCTTGCCCCCCTTGCGTTGCTTCATCATTATTACCCAGCCTCCACTGGCGTGATGTTGATCTTTGCCGCTGCCGTCTCCTGTATATAGGCAATACTTGTAAAGCCCTGGACATTGAGCACCAAGGGCTCGCCGGCCACCAGCATCATGTCGTTGACGGTGCAGGTCGTGCCCGCAACGCCGGGCCTGATATAGGCCGTCCCCGTCGACGCGACGTAGACGTAGCGGGCCCGGGTGCCGGAGGCGTCGTTGGGGATCGCGACCACCGCCGACGCCGCCCCGGAGGTGACCTGGATGCCCGATGCGTTGACGGTCAGGAGGCCGTCTACTGTGCGATAGCTCATGGCTGGTCAGCCTCCCTCACCGGTGAGGCTGGACTGAGCTCGGCCCAGGCGCCGCCGGCTTGTTCTCCGCAGGCGTTGCCTCGGCCGGCGTCGTCGCAGCATGCTCGGCTTTCGGGCCGAAGCGGACCAGCTCATCGCCGTCCGCGCCTATGATGGACAATGAGCCATCGTCGTTCTGTCGCAAATTCGGCATCGGTTGTCTCCAGAAAGGGAAAGGGCGAGCCCTGCGGCCCGCCCCTTCCAGGTTTCAGAGAGTAGATTCCTATCAGGTGAGATCAGCGATGACCCCGGACGCGGCCTCGTTGCGGGAGAGCAAGCCGTACTCACCAACCAGAAGTTTACGCATGGAATCTCCAGTCTTCGCCAAGTCTTCGAGCCGGATCGGATCGAGCCAGGCGAGTTGCCACATGTCGGACTGCAGCACGAAGGCGGTGCGATTGCGCTGGAAGCGGTTGGGAATGATCTTGAGATCGCCGAAATCGCTCTCGTAAACCTTGATGGCCGTCGACAGCGTGCCATCGCTGGCGTCCTGCATGCGGGTGGTGTTGCCGGTGAAGGTGGAGGCGATCTGCTTCTGGCCCGGCCCCACCATCAGCGTATCGGGATCGCCGCCGGCGGTGTAGACCTTCTGGACGACGTCCTTCAGCAGGGTTTCCGTGAAGGCCCGTTGCGTGCCGTCCGTCGCCGCCGCAACCACGCCCGCCGCGAAGCCGCCTGAGGCCCCGGTGGCGCCGCGGTTGACGTTGGTGACGAACCAGGCCTCGAGCGAGCCGGTCTTACGCGCCACCGTCGTGCTGCCCGCCACCGAGGCCTGGTTTCCCGTCAGGATGGCCTCCATGTCGCGTTTCAGCTCCTTCGTCTTCTTGGTGATCTGGTAGGCCAGTTCCGAGGCGCGGCCCGCCTTTCTGACCGTTTCCTCGGTGCGGGCGATCGCCACGCTCGCATTGCTGATCTGGGCGCGATTGCCGATCCGCGCGGTTGCCACGACGGCGGCAACCGTCGTGTCATCACCTTCGAGCTGGGCATTGGCAAGGTTCGGCGCGGCGAGCGCGTCGGTCTGCCACTCGAAATAGGTATTCTCGGCCTTGGCCTTGCCGATCATGTTGGTGAAGGGGCAGTCCGTGGGCGAGATATTGGCGATGAAATCCTTGAGATCCTCGCGGATGCCGATGGCGGCATAGGTTGAGAACGTCGTTACTGGCATGGTCATGGTCTAGGTTCCACTTTCCAGGAGGCGCGTCATGGCCGCGGCGATTTGGTCCGTGGTCCCGTGGCGCGCGATTGAGGTCATGGCGGCTTTATCCTGGGCATTCCTCTCGCCGCGCTCGGATGCGGCACCCGGCCTGGTGACGCGCGGAATCCCGACGACCTTCTTCTCGGCCGCCGTTTGGCCGGCGGATCGGCCGGCGTGGTAGGCGAGCGCATCGCGGACCACCAGCATCAAGCGATGGTCAACGACGTTCGAGATCTCCTGATCATCGAAGCCGATGGCCTTCAGATACTTGGTGGATTCCGCGCTGATCGCCTTGGCCTTTGCGGGGTCCTTCAGCTCTGGCATCTTTTCGAGCAGTTTCGCCCGCTGCTCGCCCAGATAGCCCTGATAGCGTTGGCCCTGCTCGGCCTGCTCGCGCTGGAGCGCCGCCTCCTGCTCGCCCTGCGCCGCGAGAAGAGAGTCGCGCCGCGCCTGCCAGCGGAGATAGCGGACAGGGTCGTCATTGGCGAGCTTTTCGAGGTCGGCCACGCTGGTGATATCCGCGAACTCCGTCGCCGTCTGCTGGGCGAGTTGTCCGATCACGCGGCTGATTACCGTCAGATATTGCCGCCGCTCTTGGGTCGCGGCCTGCAGCTCGGCATTCGCCGCGTTGCGCTTCTCGGCCGCTTCCTGTACCTGCCGATTGAATTCCGTGTCGCGCTGGGTCTCGCGCTCGAGGATGAATTCCTGATAGTCGCGGGGCAGCTCGGCGAACTTGGCCTTCATCTCGGCCGGCCATGACCGAGGGGGCGTGAGGGCAGTCTCCTGGTCACCACCTTCCTGGTCGTCAGCTTCACCGGGGGCAGGAGCTTCCTCCTGGCCGGCCCCATCGTCCCCCTCGTCGTTCCCGGGGGACTCCGGGCTCGGGGACTCCGGCCTGGCCGTGCCGGGGTCCTCTTCTCGCTTTGGCTTGGCGGGTGGGCCGCCGGCGTCAGGCTGGCCCTCCACCGGGCGCTTTAGCAGCGTCTCCAGCGCATCGACCGTGCCTTGTTCGCCGTCCTGGCGGTTCTCGTCAGCCATGTCTCAGCTCCTCTTTGCGGCGCTCGGCCGCCTCGTTTTGATCGATCTCGACACGGGCCAGCGCGCCCCCCTGGATCAGGGCCTCGAACTGGGCCTTGAAGGCCCGGAGCGCTCGCAGCATGCGATAGGCGTCCTCCCGGGCCGCGGTATTCTCGAAAAGGCTGCCCTCCCAGCCCTCGTGAATGCGCGCGGCGATCTCGGCGAAGGCGGCGACGACAAGCTCGTCCTCGAGGATGGCCTTGGCGCGGATCGCGGCGTTCGCCTCGCGGCGCAGCTGAAGCTCGTCGGTCATGCGTTGCCCTGAGGGGGCTGCGAGCCATTCATCGGGCTGGCCGGGGGCGCCGGCTGTTGCGGCTGCGGCTGCAGCATTGCAGTCCGCATCTCCTGCTCGTGCCCCATGGCTTCGCTGAAGATATCCGCCATCGCCCAATGGATGGTCTGGTCGATATCGCCGCCTGCCTTGATCGCGGCGACCGCGATATCGGCGGCGGCGGCAATTCTGGCCTTCTGAATCTGCGCCTTGGCATCGATCGCCGCATCCATCAGGCGGGCTTGCGGCTCCTGCTGGGCTCGCATGAGGTGCGCTTGCGCCGTCCCCTGCGCCGCGATGGCGCGCGGGTCAGGCGGCGGCGGCGGCTGGCCCTGGCCCGGCGGAGCATTCTTGGGATCGCTGAAATACGGGTCCGCTGTCTTCAGCCCGGCGTTCTCGCAGATCTTCTCCAGGGTGTTGTAGACGTTCTCCAGGTTGACCAGCGGATTGCCCGGCCCGAGCTGCTGGAGGGCGGCCTGCTGGGTCTGCAGGATCATCATGAGGTGGCCGAGCTGCTGGTCCTTGTTGCCGCTGCCCAGCCCCACCGTCACCGTCACATCCATCTGGTCGTTCCACTCGCGCGGGTCCATCGGCACCCACTTGTTGCGCAGGCGGATGATGCGCGGCTCCTGCTGGTGCTTGCAGACGAGCTCCAGGATCGATTTGAAGATCCCCGCAACCAGCATCTCGGCGGCATTGCGCGCCATCAGCTCCTGGCGCTGCTGGGCATAGCCGGAGATGATGTTGATCCCGCTCGCCGTCTTGTTCAGCGTGTTCGCATCCAACCCTTGGTTGTACTTGGTGATCCCGGTGCGGGTCTCCTGCTTGGCATCCAGGAACTCCAGCAGCGGCATGGCGATCTCGCCGATGCCGATCGGCGGCAGCGGCATGACATGGCCTTCGGGCAGGGCGGAAGACCCGGAGACCATGCGCACGATCCCGCCGGGCCGCGGCGTCAGCATGTCCTCGAGGTTGACCTGATTGCTCACGATGTGGCGGTTGTTGTTCGCCTGATACATGTTGTTCAGCATCTGCCTGACGACGGTCGACTGGGTCAGCTGCAGATCCATGGTCAGATCGGCCAGCGACAGGCCGTAGAACTTGTGCGGCTGGGGAATCGGCGTCCACGCCCGGAACGGCAGGCTCTCGATCTCCTCATTGTCCAGGAGCTTCACCGCCGGATCGCCGGCCACTGTGACCTTGCGCAACTCGGCAATGCCGTCGCCGTCATAATCCATCGGCAGATAGCACTCGGTGAGCCAGACCTCCTTCATCGATGGATCGAGGTTCGGCTTGCTGATGTAAGGCGCCTCATCCTCGGCCCGGAAGCGCTCGATGCGCTCCTGGTTGTAGTCCTGGGCATCGTAGCCCGGCAGGCCGTCGACCAGCTTCCTGTCATAACCCTCCTCGATCAGTTGCGAAGCGGTCTTGCGCACCCGATGGGCGGTAAAGGTGGACGTCTCCAGGGTCACCGCGCGGCGCGCGATCAGGAACTCCTCGGGCGGAATATTGACGATGCGCGCACGGCCCGACTTCTTCGTGCGCCGACACACCACGTCATGGAGCCGAACGGGCACCATGGTCAGAAGCCCGCTCATCGGGTCGATCTGCCCCATCTGGCCCTGATATTCCGTGTGCTCGACCGCCTCGACCTCGTCGGGCGCCAGCAGGGCCTCGAATTCCTGATCGCTCAGCCCCTGGTAGCTTTCGCGCTTGCTGTCCAGGGTCTCCTCCCAGAAGATCTTGACCACGCCGACCTTCTGGATGAAGCCGTCGCGAAACGCGGTCTGCAAGATGCCGAACCCGTCGTTGTCCTTGGTGAAGATGTAGTTGGCATAGTCCGTCGCCTGATCGGCGATCTCTTCATCCTCGGGCCCGGTCGGATCGAACTGCGCGACTTTGTCTCCGCTCATGAAGATCTTCATCAGCGAAGGCATGGCCGATTCGATGGTGTCGCGCACTTCGCTCGTCACGATCTGCGACGAGCCGTCGACTTCATCGCCATAAGCTTCCGTATTGTAGTAATTCAGCGCCTTTAGCCGCGATTGACTCAATCTCCCGTTGAGAAAACCAAGTGCACCAGAAATCTGCGCCGTGCACAGCGCCAGGACTTCGTCGTCTGTCATAACCTTACGGGCCATGACTCGGCCTCGCTTGCCAGCGGAAATGCGCGTCCATCAGACGACCGCCAGGCTCACGAGCTGGCGGCCGCGTGGGGAGCCTCGTGTGCCCCCGTCGCCCCGGCCTTCTGGAGCCGGGCGATCGCTTCCGTGATCGGGCCGCGGCCGAAGCCGTCGTTGCTTTTCAGCAGCGCGACGATGTCATCGACGGTTTCGGCCAGCGTCTTGGGGGCGGCCTTGTGCGCCTCGAGGGCAGCGACACGCGCCTCCAGCTTCTCGGCCTGTTGGGGCAGGTTGACCTGCGCCTCGAGGGCAGCGATCCGGGGCTCCAGGGCCTGGGCCTCGACGAGGCGCGGCCCTCTGCTCTCGCTTGCGGCGATGCCGCTCGCCTCGAGGGCAGCGACACGCGCCTCCAGGGCCTGGGCCTTCTGCTTGTCATCAGAGGTGGCCCCGGTGGCGCCTGTCGTCCCGGTGGCGCCGGTCGGCGCTTGGGTCTTCGGTTTGTCGTTCGTCATCGTCCGTTTATCCTTTCATGCGCTTCGGATGCAGTTATTACGGCACGTCCCCGCCTTCGAGCGCAGCATCCTGCTTCTCGCTTTCCAGCGCGGCCTCCTTCTCCTTCGTAGCGCGACGCGCAGCGCCAATAGTTTTCATTATTTCCGGCATCGGTTTGCTGATGTCGATCGCGACGATGTCTTCCTCCAGCAGGCCATAGAGCTTCGCCTCGAGCGCCGCGACGCGCTCCTCGAGCTCGACCACCTTGGCGACGAGCTGGCCCGTGCTGGTCATGGGGCTTGTCATGGTTTCCTCTCAGCCGACAATTTCTCGTGCAGCAGGTTTTTATGATCTGTTCTCGGCCTAGGAAGGACTTCCAGGCAATCGCCCAGATAGAGCGTGGCGCTGCCGATGTGCTCGATTTGCCTCATACGACCGCTGGCATTTTATAGCGTTTATAATCGATGGCCTTCTGTGGCCGCGCCGTCCCGACCGCGGCGAAGGTCAAGCAGAAGGCGTCGCCCAGGTCGGGCGACACCACGCCGCGGGCCTTCATCTCGGCCTTGGATTCCACCTTGATCTTGCCGGAGCTCGTGACGGTGAACTTCGGGCTGGTCAAGTCGGCGATCAAATCTTCGTCCGGCGGCATCGAGCAGCTGCGATCCTCGAACCATTTGCGCGCCAGGAACCAGAGCTCGTCGCGCAGCCGCAAATATTGCTCGTCGAGCCCTGGCATCTCGGCGACATTGACGCCGACGACGGGAAGCTCGAGCTCGCGCAGCCGGTCGACCACGCCGGCACCCAGCCCGATCACGTCGACGCAGATGACGTCCGGCCGATCGTCGGGGCTGCAGCCATCGTACTGCTGCTTCACCAGCCCGACCGTCTGCATGGTGTCCTTGCCGCGCCACACGATGGCCTTCTCGGCGACGATGGCGCCGCGCCGCTTGACGAGGGCCGTGCGGTCATCGCCGAAGCGGGCCACATCGAGGCCCCACGTCACCTTCGTCTTGGGCCCGGCTTCGATGTCGCGCCCGACCGCCGCCTCGCACAGATCGAGCCGGATCACGCCATCCTCGGCCGATAGCGGGAACTCGCCTAATACGCGCACCCGGTAGACGTTGGAGGCCACGCCATAGCTCGCGGCCTGGCGGGTGGCATATTCCGCCGCGACCTGGCCGCTATCCCCACAGGCCACGCGCATCGTCCGCCACGACGCCCGCTGGGCATGGAAGGCGTCGTAGAAATAGCCCCGGATCTGCGTCGGATTGCCGGCCAGGACCGTCTTGGCGCCCGCCGTCGACATCGAGCCCTCGCCGACCTCGAAGATGATGTTCGGCACGCCCGAGGCCTCGTCGACGATGAACAGCATGTGCTCGCTGTGATGGCCCTGGAATGCCTCCGGCTCCTCCTTGCGCGCCGTCCGCGCCACGGCGAAGCTGAGATCGGGCGCGCTCGCCAGCGTCACCCGCTCGGCCTGGACCTGGAGCCAGTCGCGGAATGGCTGCTTCAGCCGGCGATGCCACTTGCCGATCTCGCCCCACAGCACGTCGCGGAGCTGATGCGCCGTCGGTGCCGTCGCCGCCACCTTCGCCGGCGCCCGCGTCACCAGCCACCAGAGGATGAGCCAGGCGAGCATGGCCGACTTGCCGACGCCATGGCCGCTGCGAATGGCGACGCGGTCGTGCCCTGCGATCTCGCGCAGCGCCTCGGCCTGCCAGGGCTCCGGCGTCGCCCCCAGCGCCTCAGTGACGAACTGGACCGGGGTAGTCCGCCAGGTCGAGACGATCGGGCGCAGGGGCTCCCACGGCGACGCTGGCGAGGCTGGCGAGGAAGTCGACGACGGATCTGTTGGCATCGACGGTCACTTCCTGCTTCGGGCGGCCGAACCGACGATCCAGCAGCTCGCGGATGGCCGCCACGCGCGCCATCTCGCTTTCGGCGTGGAGGGCGAGGCGGCCCAGTTCCTTGATCGCCGCGGGCGTGTATTGGGCGCACAGATCCTTGACCTCGACGGTCGCCTTGTTCTGGCTCCCCGGCTTGCGTCCGCCGCGCGGATAGACGCCCCGGTAGCCGCCTTGCTTGGGGCTCTTCATGCCCCTCATTTCAGACCGAGCCTGGCCATGGCGCCCTTGACGACGGCGCGCCGGGCCTGGGTCTTGGCGTAGCCGCCGCGGCCGTCGTTCTGGGCCAGCAGCCTGGCGGCCTTGGACTCGGTCTTGGCGCTGGCCTTAGGGCGGCTGCGTTTGGCGGGTCTGCGGCTGAGGATGCCGGTACCGGCGTCGGCCCGGTTGAACTCCTTTGCAACTTTCCGCGGCACGCCGACCCGCTTGGCGAAGGCGGGATCATGGGCGGCTGCGGCCATTAAGCGGGCCTGACTGGGTGACTTTGAGGGCATGTCTGACCTCCCTAGGATAGCTCTGGCTCTGGCGATGAAGCTGGCGTTGGCATCGCTGGCTTCTTGCATAAGCGCCAAGAGCTTGTGCTCGATGGTTTTATCTTCTTTGCCGAGCCGTCTCGCCACCAGGAACATTGGGTATTTTAGTTCCTCGGCGATCTTCACGGTATAGGCCAGAGCCTGGCGCGCGGAAATGGGGCCGATATCGACGCCAGAGCCCGCCGCAGGGGGGAGCGTGTGTTCATCCATCAGTTGCAGCCCCAGCAGCTGGGATCCGGGGTGGTTGGCTTCTGGCTCGCAGAACGGAGTTGTCTGCGGCGCTGGGGAAACTTGAAATAATAAAACCCGCCGCGGGGGTCTCCGGGGCGGGCTGACAGCTTGTTCCAATTATGAAAATTATATTCCACGGTTTGGCCTCGTCAAGGGGTGTTTTGAGCTGGCCGCGTCACGCTTCGCGGGTGCGGCATGAGGGAAATCAAGGGGTTAGATCTGCCAATGCGTCACGACTTTGGCCACCAATAGCGAAATATTATTACCCATGTTTGGATTTGCGTTGCGGCGGGACTGGCGCTTGGAGGCCGGCGGCGCGGCGCTGGCTATAGCTCATGCCGTTGGCCCGGGCCTCGAGGCGGAGAGCCTTGGCCGGCGAGCGGTTGGTACAGCCGAGGGCCGCAAGCTCCTCAACCGTCATGTCCCGGGGATCGGGGCTGGCGACGCTCTCCATGGCGAGGTTTCGGCCGGCCCAGGAGCGCAGCTGGTCGAGGGAGGGCCGTTCGGAGGGGGCGCCAGCTCCGTTTGGCCCGCGGACAGAGGGGGGGTCGAGGCCGACAGGCTGCCCTGGGCTCCCCTGGTACCCCGAAAGTGCGAGAGGGCTCTTCTCCGCGGCCTTGGCGCGTTGGGCCAGTTGAGCCTCGGAGAGCGGAAACGGGTTCTTGCCCATGCGGAAGGGCCAGAGCGGGCAGGCGAAGAAGGCGCAAGCCCGGACCTCGGCGTCGCCCTCGACGCATTGCAGGCAGGCGCGGCGGATTTCCTTGAGCTGTTTACTCATCTTGGCACCCGCCGGCGGGCATGCAGGCCCGTCATTTGCGCAATTGGCCGCCGTTTGGCGTGGGAGCCGGGCGGCGGTAGCGGGTCTCTCGGGTTTCTGGCGGCGCGACGGAGAGGCCAAACTCCTGCTCGAGGAACCTGCGCGCCTGCTCGTCCTCGCGGCGCTCGATGAGGAGATGGCGGGGGCGCCGGACGAGCCTGTACCACGAGCGCAGGACCAGGAGCTTGATGTTCCACCAGAGGTCGCTCATTGGGGGGCTTGCTTTCATTTGTAGCGCCAGTCGTCTTCGCGCCGTCCGCGGGGGTGGCG
>DATFRE010000079.1:0-4091 GCA_035263545.1 Dongiaceae bacterium | reverse complement strand
CTTCCGCTCGATCCAGCCCGGCTATGAGAATTTCAGTTGGACGGTGCTGGGATACCAGGTGAACATGGTTCGCTTCTTCGCCTTTCTGCTGTCGCTGACGATGCTCGGGCTTCTCTATCTGATCCTGCATCGCACGAAGTTCGGGCGCGCGGTTCGGGCAACAGTGCAGAACCCGATGTCGGCGCAGCTGCTCGGCGTCAACCCGCAGAGAGTGGCGGCGCTGGGCTTTGGGCTCGGCGCTGCGACGGCGGCGGCGGCGGGCGCCATTTTCGGGCTCATCTCGCCCTTCAATCCCGGCAGTCACTATGACCTGATCAGCCGCCTGCTCACGATCGTCGTGCTTGGCGGGCTCGGCAGCATCGGCGGATCGATCATCGCGGCCTTGGTGATGGGCGTGGGCTCGGCGGTGGTCGCAGCGCTGGCCTCTCCCATCTGGTCGGATTTTGCCTTCTTCGTCGTGCTTCTCCTGGTGCTGCTGCTCCGCCCCCGGGGGCTCTTCGGTGCGCGGGTCCGGGGCGCGATATGACCGCTGCGGGACTGTTGCGCGCCGTCATCTTCTTCGGCGCGCTGACGCTGCTGCCCTTCGTGTTCGGGGAGCAGTGGGTGCTGAACTCGCTGATCTTGACCCTGATGTATGTCGGCCTGGCAAGCGCATGGAACCTGCTGGGCGGCTATGCCGGCTATCCCTCGCTGGGCCACGCCGCATTCTTCGGCGTGGGGGCCTATGCCATTGCCATCGTCTTCGAGAACAGCGTCGGTAGCGGCTATCCGCCCTTCTTTCTATTGCCGCTGATAGGTCTCGCAACAGCGCTGCTGAGCGTTCCCATCGGATGGGTCGCGATGCGGACAAGGGCCGATGTCTTTGCCATCGTGACGATCACCCTGCTCTTCATCGCGCAGACCCTGGCCTTCAACTTGCGCGCGGTCACCGGCGGCGCCCAGGGCATTAGCGTCGCCGTGCCGCCCTTCCCGGTGGAGACCTATAACTGGCCGTTCTACTACGCGGTGCTGGCGCTGCTGGCTCTCGCCATGGGGATATCCTTCTATTTCCGCCGGTCGAAGATCGGCCTGTCGCTCTCTGCCGTTCGCGCCGATGAGGACAAGGCACATGGCGTCGGCGTGCGGGTGATGGGCGTGAAGCTCATCGCCTTCGGCGCGAGCGTCGGCCTCACGGCGATGCTGGGCGGGGTGTGGGCCTATTATGTGGGGTTCATCTATCCGCAGTTCGCCGTGGATCCGCTGGTCACGATCGGCATGGTACTGATGGCGTTCCTCGGCGGGCGGGCAACGCTGTGGGGGCCGGTCATCGGCGCCTTCATTCTGGTGCCGGCCCAGCAATACTTCGCCTATGAGTTCGGTGCGAGCCATGTCTATCTGGTGGCTTACGCCGCGATCTTCCTGATCATCATGCTGCTGCTGCCGCGCGGAATTCTGCCGACGATCAGCGATCGCCTGCGTATGCGGCGCCGGCGCCGGCAGGGGGCACAGGCGAAAAGCCACGGCGCCATCGGGGGGGCGAAATGAGAGGGATGAGCGACCTGCCGAAGGCGGCGGAAGCATGACGGCGCTGCTGGAGGTCGAGGGCCTGAGCAAGCGCTTCGGCGGCGTCGCCGCCTTGGACGATTGCAGCTTCCCGGTCGAGGAAGGGACGATCACCGCGCTGATCGGGCCGAACGGCTCCGGCAAGACGACCGCCTTCAACATCATTACCGGATATCTGAAGCCCGATTCGGGAACCGTCAGCTTCGACGGCCATCGCGTGAGGGAGCCGGACCCCGCCCGGCTTTACCGACGGGGCCTGTCGCGCACCTTCCAGCAGGCGCGGATCTTTCCGGAATTGTCGGTCCAGGAGAACCTGGTGGTTGCGGCCGGCTATTCATGGCTCGACTTGTTCGGCATGCGTGTCACGAAAATCGACAGGCGGCGGGCCGGTGCGATGCTCGAGGAGTTCCGGCTCTCCGGTCTCGCCGAACTGCCGGCCGCCGAGCTTTCCTATGGCCAGCGCAAGCTGCTGGAGTTCGCCGCCGTCCTGATGAGCCAGCCGAAGCTGGTTCTGCTCGACGAGCCGACGGCCGGCGTCAATCCGGTGATGATCGAAACCATGGAGCGCCATATCCGCGCCCGGCACAAGGAGGGGGTGACCTTCCTGATCGTCGAGCACGATATGCAATTGGTCATGCGGCTCTGCGACCCCGTCATCGTCCTCGACCGGGGGGCGCGGATCGCCATGGGGACGCCGGCCGAGGTTCAGACCAACCCGATGGTCCTCGACGCCTATCTAGGCGACTGATGCTGACAGGATGCATCCGATGACGCTCGGCACAACGACACAGTGGGGCCCGCAAGGCGAAGGAGGATCCATCATCCTCGCCCTTTCCGGCGTGACGGCCGGCTATGGCGCGGAATTGATCGTCAAGGGCGTCGATCTCAGCGTCGAAACCGGCAAGATCGTCTGCCTGATCGGGCCCAATGGTGCCGGGAAGTCGACCGTCCTCAAGACGATCAGCGGCCTGCTGCGGCCCAAGGGCGGCCAGGTGACGCTGCGAGGCGAGGATATCAGTCGCCTCCCCTCGAAGGACCGGCTACTTCGGGGCGTTGTTCACGTTCCGCAAGATAGGAGCCTGTTTCCCGGAATGACGGTCTGGGAGAATGTGCTGATGGGGGCCTTCATCCTGTCCGATCACGGGCTGATCCGGCGCCGGATCGAGCGGATCGCCGAGCTCTTCCCCATCATCGCGAAGCGCCGTCATTCGGCCGCCGGCTCGCTCTCCGGCGGGGAGCAGAAGCAGGTCGAGCTCGCGCGCTCGCTGATGCTCGATCCCGCGGTCATCCTGCTCGACGAGCCCTCGATCGGGCTCGATCAGAAGGCGCGCAAGTCGGTCTTCGCCTCCATCAGGGCGCTGGCGGAGGATGGCCGGACCGTGCTTCTCGTCGAGCAGAATGCCAGGTCCGGATTGGCGGTCGCGCATCGCGCCGCGGTTCTCGAGGGTGGCCGCATCGCGCTGGTCGGTACGGGCGAAGAGTTGCTGAACGATCCGGAAGTCGCCCGGCTCTATCTCGGGGCCAATGCGAGCGGCACGATGAACGCCGCCCTCCATCGCGCGCCTGCCTGAGCTCCTGGCCGGCTGGTCGGTCGCCCGGATGCCGAGAGTGCCCGGCAAGAAGTAGCGTACATCCGCGAGATACCCTAAGCATCGGTCATTCTGTCTTCCTGCGGCGCCTTGCACACAGGATCACCGAATGCGGCATCCCCCCGCTCGTCATAGTCGGCGAAGGCCGACCATCCACGTCTTGGGGTGCCCGCCGGCGCGGAAAACACCGATAAACCTGGTCGAGTACCGCAGATGTCGCGGGCAAACTCGTGGATGGTCGGCCTTCGCCGACCATGACGGTGGAGAGAGTGGAGGCTCGCGGGCGCCAACCGGACGGCCGTGGGACAAGCCCGGCCATGACGAGTGGGGAAGCGGTCGGTGCGCGAAATTGGACGAGGCCAGTCGGCCTCAGACGTTTCGCCGCACGGCCGCGGTCGAGCCGCGAATCATGAGCTCGACGGGAAGGACGATGTGCTGCGCCTGTGTCTGTCCGCCGATCATTCTCTGCAGCATGGCCCCGGCCTCGCGCCCCATCCTGTATTGCTGGATGCGAACGGTCGTCAGGGGAGGATCGATGCGGTCCACCATCGACATGTCGTTATAGCCGGTGATCGACACATCCTCGGGACATCTGAGCTTGAGGCGGCCGAGCGCGGCAATGGCGCCGATCGCGAGCCGGTCATTGCCGCAGACGATGGCCGTGAATTCACCACCGCCGGCGATCAGTTCCTCGACACCCTGCTCGCCGGCCGCCTCGTTATAGGCGGTTGCGAAGGCGACGAGCCGCTCATCCTTCTCCAGCCGGAGAGTGCTGCGGAACTGCTGGAAGGCGGCGTAGCGCATCGCGCCGGTGGAGGAGGTCTGGGGACCCGCGATCATGGCAACCTTGCGGTGCCCGAGCGAGGCGAGATGGGTGAGGACGCGGCGAATTCCCTCGGTCTCGTCGTGAACCACCGAAGAGACATTGTCGCGATCGACCTGCCGGTTGACGGTGACGAT
>DATFRE010000078.1:0-4944 GCA_035263545.1 Dongiaceae bacterium | reverse complement strand
CGAGGAGCGGACTTTGATGAAGCTCGTGGTCGAGCGCGCAAGCCAGCGGGTGCTGGGCGCCCATATGCTGGGTCCCGACGCGCCGGAGATCATCCAGGCCATGGCCATCGCCGTGAAATTGGGCGCCACCAAGCAGCAGTTCGACGAGGCGGTCGCGATCCATCCGACGGCGGCGGAGGAGTTCGTGACCATGCGCCAGAAGGAGCCCGATCCGGTCGAGCCGGCGCTCATGCGCACGCCTTGATCTGCGGAGGGTCATCTCCTAGCTTCGAAGCCTCTGCCGGGGAGGGGACGATGTCTCTGAAATTCATGGCTTTGGCGGCGATGGGCCTGCTCCTCGTCGCGATCCGTCCGGCGGCGGCCTTCGACTGCAGCGAGAACGGCATGCAGGCCGAGATGAATGCCTATCAGGCGGCCCAGCCCCAGCCCGGGAACATGTGCGACAGCGCCAAGCTCCAGATCGTCCTGATGAAGAAGCAGATCGAGATCCTCGACCGCTGCCCCGGCAGCGACCCCACCGGGGACAACCGCTGGCAGGCCAAGGAATCGATCAAGGCCTCGCAGAACACCCTCGACACGATGTGCGGCAATAATTGAGGGCGGTGCGCGACACCTCTCTTTTGTCATCCCGGTGGAAGCCGGGATCCCGGGTTGCAAGAGCGCACTGGTTGCCCTGGACCCCGGGTTCCGGCGCTTGGGGTCCGGTTGAAAACTGCCCGTTTCGGGCGTATAGGGTCGGGCTCGTTTTGAGCCAGAGGTAGGCAAAATGGCGGGTAAATGGAGCCCGGAGAGCTGGCGGGGGAAGCCCATCGAGCAGACCCCCGACTATCCCGATCCGGCGAAGCTGGCGGCGGCAGAGGCGCGGTTGCGCGGCTATCCCCCGCTGGTCTTCGCGGGAGAGGCGCGGCGCCTCATGGAGATGCTGGGGGAGGTGGCGGAGGGCCGCGGCTTCCTGCTCCAGGGCGGCGACTGCGCCGAAAGCTTCGCCGAGTTCAGCGCCAACAACATCCGTGACACTTTCCGCGTGCTGCTGCAGATGGCAGTCGTGCTCACCTTCGGCGCCGCCTTGCCGGTGGTGAAGGTGGGGCGCATGGCAGGCCAGTTCGCCAAGCCCCGCTCGGCGCCGACGGAAACGATCGAGGGCGTCGAGCTGCCGAGCTACCGCGGCGACAACATCAACGGCATCGAATTCACGGCGGCCGCGCGCACCCCCGATCCCGAGCGCCTGGTCCAGGCCTATAACCAGTCGGCCGCGACCCTGAACCTGTTGCGCGCCTTCGCCCAGGGCGGTTTCGCCGACCTCCACCGGGTGCATCGCTGGAACCTGGACTTCGTCGCCGACAGCCCGCTGGGTCACCGCTATGCCGAGCTCGCCGATCGCCTCAGCGAAACTCTCGACTTCATGGCCGCCTGCGGCATGACGGCGGAGTCGACGCCCCAGATCCGCGAGACCGAGTTCTTCACCAGCCATGAGGCGCTTCATCTCGCGTATGAGCAGGCGCTGACCCGCGTCGATAGCCTGACGGGCAAGTGGTATGCCTGCTCGGCCCATATGCTCTGGATCGGCGACCGTACGCGCCAGGTCGACGGCGCCCATGTGGAGTTCGCCCGCGGGATCGAGAATCCCGTCGGCCTCAAATGCGGCCCCAGCATGGAGGCGGACGATCTGCTGCGGCTGATCGACCTTCTGAATCCTGCCAATGTCCCGGGCCGGCTGACCCTCATCGCTCGCATGGGCGCCGACAAGGTCGAGGCCAAGCTGCCGCCTTTGCTGCGGGCGGTGAAGCGTGCCGGGGCCAAGGTCGTCTGGTCCTGCGATCCCATGCATGGCAACACCATCAAATCCTCGAACGGCTACAAGACGCGGCCCTTCGACCGGGTGCTGGCAGAGGTGCGTGGCTTCTTCGCGGCGCATCAGGCCGAGGGCTCCCATGCCGGCGGCGTGCATGTGGAGATGACGGGCCAGGACGTGACCGAATGCATCGGCGGCGCGAAGGCGGTGACGGAGCAGTCCCTGGCGGACCGCTACCACACCCATTGCGATCCGCGGCTCAATGCCAGCCAGGCGCTCGAGCTTGCCTTCCTCATCGCCGGCGCGCTGAAGCAGGAGCGCGCCCATCAGGGCCGGAAGATCGCCGCGGCCTCCTGAGCCGGCAGAAGCCGGCGAGCGGCCCAGGGAGCGATGACGGGGGTGAGCATGGGACCGGGCCCAGACCAGATACCGGCTTGGACGGATCACTATTTCCTGCGCACGAAGAAGGCGATCGAGCGCTTCGGCGACAGGGAGGTCACCTATGCGGTCTTCATGCGCCGGCCGGTCATCTCCGCCCCGCGCCTGGCGATCGCCTGGCTGAACGAGATCGCCGCCGCCCGCAATACGCGCTTCACCATCGATCTGCGCTATGCCGAGGGCAAATGGGTCGGCGCCGGAGTCCCGATCATGTATGTCAGCGGCTCCTTCCGGCATCTGGTCGATCTCGAGACCATCATGCTGCAGAAGCTGGGGCCGGCCTGCGTCGCCGCCTTCAACGCCTTCACCATGTGCTCCGATTTGCCCAAGGTCGCCTTCCTGGCGATGGATGCACGCCATTGCGCCGGGCTGGAGATGGCGGAGCTCATGGCCTATGCGGCCAGCGTCGGCTCGGCGCGGGCCAAGCGCAAGGTGGGGGCCAGGGGATTCGTCGCCAACGCCACCGAGGCGACGGCCCATTACTTCGGACAGTCCCATGCGCGCGGCACCATGCCGCACGCCCTCATCGGCTATGCCGGCTCGACGGTGGGTGCCGCGGAGATGTTTCACGAGACCTTTCCCGATGAAGACATGACGGTGCTGGTGGACTATTTCGGCCGCGAGGTGAGCGATTCCCTCGCCGTCTGCCGGCGCTTTCCGGAGATGGCGGCGGAAGGGCGGCTGGGGGTGCGCATCGATACCGCCGGGAGCCGCTTCGTCGAGGGGCTCGATCCCCCGGCCTCCTATGCCGTGCTGGAGCGCCATGTTCCCGAGGCGATCCGCGGCTATCGGAGCGAAGCGGAACTGCGCTATCTCGTCGGCGCCGGCGTCTCGGCGGCCGCCTGCCACCATATGCGCGACGCGCTCGATGCCGCGGGCTTCCCCAAGGTCAGGCTGGTCGCCTCCTCGGGCTTCGATCCCGCCAAATGCCGCATGATGGCCGAGGCCGAGGCGCCCATCGACGTGATCGGCACTGGTTCCTTTCTGCCGCAGCGGTGGACCGAGACCTATGCCACGGCCGACATCGTCGAATACGATGGCAAGCCCCTGGTCAAGGTCGGCCGAGAGTTCCTCCTGAGGAAATAGCCGCTTCAGCCGCCATGGCGCGCTTCGACTGGAAAAAGGTTCAACGCTGGGTCATCGGTGCCCCCCGCGACCCGCTGCGGCGGGAGCAGCGCGAGGGCATGCTGCTGGTCGCCTTCCTGGCCTGGATCGGGCTTGGCGCCGACGGCCTCTCCTCGGCGAATTACGGGCCGGAGGAGGCCTTCCTCGCGCTCGGCGTCCACAGCCATCTGGCGCTCTATCTGGCGCTCGCCACCGCGCTCACCGTCGTCGTCATCTGCCTGGGCTATGTCCAGGTGATCGAGCTCTTCCCCTCGGGCGGCGGCGGCTATCGCGTCGCCTCGGTCCTGGTGGGACCCTATGCCGGCCTCATCTCGGGCTCGGCCCTCATCGTCAACTTCATCCTGACCGCAGCACTCTCGGTCGCCAGCGGCGTCGATGCGCTGTTCAGCCTGCTGCCCGTCTATTGGCAGGTCTGGAAGGTGCCGCTGGAGGTCCTGATCATCGTCGCGCTGACCGTGGCCAATCTGCGCGGGATCAAGGAAGTGCTGTTGCTGCTGATGCCGATCTTCGTCGGCTTCCTGGTCAGCAATGGCGGGCTCATCATCGTCGGCGTGCTGGGCCATTGGACCAGGCTGCCGAGCCTCATCCCCGACACGCTGCATGAGACGGCGAGCCTCGCGGGAGAGATCGGCTGGTGGCCGGTGCTGGGCGTCGTGCTCCAGGCCTTCGCCATGGGCGGGGGCACCTATACCGGCATCGAGGCGGTCTCCAACAACATCCACATGCTGCGCGAGCCGCGCACGGTTACCGGGCGCTGGACCATGACCTATATGGCGGTCTCGCTCTCCTTCGCCGCCGGCGGGCTGATCGTCCTCTATCTGCTGTGGGACATCCATCCGGAATACGGCCAGACGCTGAACGCCGTCACCTTCCGCCAGATCCTGGCCCATTTCCTCGGCTCGGACTCCGTCGCCGGGGGCATCATCCTGCTGGGCACGCTCGCGGTCGCCGCGGGCCTCCTCTTCGTCGCCTCCAACACCGGCTTCCTCGGCGGCCCCGCGGCGCTCGCCAATATGGCGATCGACCGCTGGATGCCGCACCAGTTCGCCCATCTCTCGAGCCGGCTGGTCACCCAGAACGGCGTGCTGCTGATGGCAGGGGCGGCCATCGCCATCCTGGTGGTGACCCACGGGCGGGTGGACAAGCTGGTGGTGCTCTACAGCATCAACGTCTTCATCAGCTTCGTGCTCTCCTTCACCGGCCTCACCCGCCACTGGCTGAGGCGGCGCAACGGCGAGCCCAGGCGGCCCTTCCGGCTCTTCATCGCCATTTTCGGCTTCTTCCTGACCGCGACGATCCTGACCGTCACCACCATCAACAAATTCTCCGAGGGCGCCTGGATGACCGTGGTCATCACCGGCTGCATCATCACCGCGGGGCTGATGATCCGGCGCCACTACGATGCCTGCGGCCGGCTCCTCTCCCAGGCCGATGCGCTTTTCGCGACGACGACCCGGGCCGTGGCTTCGGCCGAGCCGCCGGCGCTCAGACGCGACAAGCCGACCGCCATCTTCCTCGTCGGCGGCAGCCTCGGCACCGGCATGCATACGCTGCTCGCGACCCGCAAGCTCTTTCCCGAGCATTTCGCG
>DATFRE010000077.1:0-15245 GCA_035263545.1 Dongiaceae bacterium | reverse complement strand
GGTCATGTTGGCCCCGCGCCGCGGCAGCGAGATGCCGCGGTAGAGACCGAGCAGGTCGAAGGGCGATTCGAGCTCCATCTCCTGCTCCACCTCGGCGTCGGGAAAATCCTCGACGCAGAAGACGACATTGGCGACATGGCGGCGGAGCGCCTGCGGGATGGTGAGAAAAGCCTCGCCGGCAAGGCACTCGATCTCCTCGCGGCTCGGCGGCAAGAGAGGCGGGGTCGTCTGCGGCATGGCTCTTAGACGATAGGGAGCCACGGCCGCATTGCAAGGGCCGGGAAATTATTCCATCGAAGGTTTTTGCCCGGGCCTGACGCGCTGGCGCCAATGGCGCCAGACATACCAGACGAGGCCCACCAGAATGAGCGCGACGATTACCGCGTCGAATCGATGCATGAAGGCGCGCAGCTCCGGATTGCTCTCCCAGGCCTGACCCAGATGATAGCCGGCATAGGCGAGGCCGAAGCACCAGGGCCAGGAGCCGAGAAATGTGTAGATATGAAACCTGACGAGGGGCATGCCGGAGATGCCGGCGGGCAGCGCGATGAAGGTGCGCACCACCGGCAGCAGCCGGGCGATGAAGACCGCAGCACTGCCGAAGCGGGCGAAGAAGCGGTCGGCTGCTTCGAGGTCGCGGTGGGTCACCAGGAAATAGCCGCCCCAGCGCTCGACGAATCGCCGCCCGCCATGGCGCCCGACGGCATAGGCGACCGCCGAGCCGATATTGCAGCCGATGGCGCCCGCCGTCGCCGCCGCCCACAGGCTGAAATGGCCGGTGGAGGCGAGGTAGCCCGCGAAGGGCATGATGATCTCGGAGGGAAGCGGGATGCAGGCGGATTCGATCGCCATCATCAGCGCGACGCCGAACAGGCCGGTGGCGGCGATAGTGGCGATGATGAAACTCGCGAGCACGGTGATGATGCGATCGAGCAATCCCTCTCCTCCGGATCGAGGCCAAATGGAGGGCGTAGTCCTATAGAGGATGCCTGCCGAAAGCCATCCTAAAGCCGCATGCCAAGCGGGCCCGCTTCGGCTATAAGCGCGCCATGACGCCCTTCGAGTTCTCGCTGCGCCTGGCGTTCATCTTCCTGCTCTGCCTGGCCCTCAGCCTGGGGCTGACCTGGCAGCTCCAGCGCTGGCTGGTGAGCCGCCAGATCCTGGATCGGCCCAATGAGCGCAGCAGCCACAAGGCACCGACGCCGCGAGGCGGCGGCATCGCCGTGCTGGCCGTGCTGCTGCCGGCCTGGGCGCTCATCGAGCCGCAGCTCTGGCCCCAGCTTCTGGGGGCTCTCGCTTTGGCTGCGATGGGCTGGTGGGACGACCTGAAGGGCATCTCGCCCTGGCCGCGCCTGCTGGTGCAGATCGCCGCCGTCGCCTTCGGCCTCTGGTGCATGCGGCCCTTCGCCGACGGGCAGTTCACCGGCGGGCTGCTGCCCCAGCCTTTCGACGCCATTCTCGCCGCGCTGGCTTGGCTCTGGTTCGTCAACCTGTTCAATTTCATGGACGGCATCGACGGGATCGCCGGCAGCGAGGCGGCGAGCATCGGCTTCGGGCTTGCGGTGGTCGCGCTCTGGATCGGCGGCTTCGGCGATCTCGACCAGCTCGCCTTGGCGCTGGTGGGCGCGGCGCTGGGGTTCCTCTACTGGAACTGGCATCCGGCACGAATCTTCCTGGGAGATGTGGGCTCGCAGGCCCTGGGCTATCTGCTGGGATTCCTGCTGCTGCGGGCGGCGGGCGACGGCGCCTGGGCGACGGCGCTCATCCTGCCGCTTTATTTCTGGGTGGACGCGACCTGGACGCTGGTCAGCCGGACGCTGGCGCGAGAGAACATTTTCGCCGCCCATGCCCGGCATTTCTATCAGCAGAGCCTCCGCCTCGGGCGGCGCCATGACCAGGTGACGAGCGCGATCCTGATCGCCAATGCGGCCCTCATCCTGTTCGCTCTCGGCGCCGAGATGGGCGAGCGGGTCGCGGCCCTGGCCGGCGCCGGCCTCACCGTTTTCGTGCTCATCCGCCGCCTGATGCGCCGGCCCGAGGATGCGGCCATTTCCGGGGCCGAACGGCATTGAGGGCTCCCTCGCGCCTCGCATTGAGCCGCCGGAAGGCCCTTGCTATGGTCGGCGCCCAATCATGAGCCTCCGCCGCCGATTCGCCCCACCTCCGGCCCTCACGCTGCTGCACGACGTGGCGATGGCCGCCATCTCCTTCCCGCTGTCGGTTTGGCTCAGGGTCGGCAGCCTTCAGAGCGATCTGCCCTTCCTCGGGCTTGGAACCCTGATGTTCACCGCCTGCGCCCTGGCAGTCTTTGCCTTCTCGGGCCTCAACCGCAGCGTGTGGCGCTATGTCTCGCTGCCGGATCTGCTGGACATCGGACGCGCCGTCAGCCTGACCGTGCTGCTCTTCCTGGCCCTCCAATTCCTCACCACCCGCCTCGAGGGCTATCCGCGCTCGGCGATGCTGATCAACTGGTTCGTGCTGATCTTCCTGCTGGGCGCCTCGCGTTTCCTCTATCGCCTCCTGCGCGACGGCAATATCGGCCAGCTCGGCCAGCGGGTACGGCCGCTCGCCGTGCCGGTGCTGCTGGTGGGGGCGGGCGATGCGGCCGAGGCCTTCATCCGCGAGACGCGCCGCACCGCCGCGGCACCCTATGCGGTGATCGGCATCCTCGACCGGGGCGGCGGCCGGGTGGGCCGGCGCATTCACGGTGTCCCCGTCATGGCGACCCTTAAGGAGGCGTCCAGCGTGATCGAGCGCCTTGCGGCCGGGGGCAGGGCGCCCCAGCGCTTCGTGCTGACCGATGACGGGGTCGGTCGCGAGGCGCTGCGCGCGCTGGTTGCGATCGCCGAGGCGCGCGGCATGACGCTGGCGCGCCTGCCGCGAATGACGGAGCTGCATCATACGGACGGCAACCAGCAGCAGACCCTGATGCCCGTGGCGGTGGAGGATCTCCTCGGCCGGCCGCGCCAGGTCCTCGATTCGACACCCATGGGCGAGCTGATCGCCGGCAAACGGGTCCTCGTCACCGGCGCCGGCGGCTCCATCGGCAGCGAGCTGTCGCGCCAGATCGCGGGCTTCGCACCGGCGCGCCTCACTTTGCTCGACCACTCCGAATTCCTGCTCTACGAGATCGATCGCGAGATCGGCGCGCTGCAGCCGGCATTGGCGCGGCGGGCGGTGCTGGGCGATATCCGCAACCGCGCCCGCCTCGAGGCGGTCTTCGCCGAGGAGCGGCCGGAGCTCGTCTTCCATGCCGCAGCCCTCAAGCATGTGCCGCTGGCCGAGGCCAATGCGCCGGAAGCGGTCGCCACCAATGTGCTGGGCACCCGCGAGCTCGCCGAGGTCTGCCTGTCGAGCGGCGTCGATCAGATGCTGCTGATCTCGACCGACAAGGCGGTCGCGCCCACCAGCATCATGGGGGCGGCCAAGCGCGCCGCCGAGCTCATCTGCCAGGCGCTGGACCGCCGCAGCGTCGCGAGCGGCCGCGGCTGCCGCTTCCTGGCGGTGCGCTTCGGCAATGTGCTGGGCTCGGCCGGTTCGGTGGTGCCGCTGTTCCAGGAGCAGCTCGGCCGGGGCGGGCCCCTGACCGTCACCGATCCCGACATGACCCGCTATTTCATGACCACGCGAGAAGCCGTCGAGCTGGTGCTCCAGGCCGCGGCACTCGCCCATCGCCAGCCCCAGCCCGGCGCGGTCTTCATGCTCGATATGGGCGAGCCGGTGCGCATCGTCGATCTCGCCCGCCAGATGATCCGGCTTGCCGGCAAGCAGCCGGAGGTGGACGTCAAGATCGTCTTCACCGGCAAGCGCCCGGGCGAGAAGCTGCATGAGCGCCTCTATCGCGAGGAGGAGCAGCCCATCCCCGCCGGCGTGCCAGGGCTGCTGCGCATCGAGCCCGGCGCGCTGGATTGGCCGGCCCTGCAGCCGGCGCTGGATGCCCTGGCAACCGCCACCGATGGCCGGGATGCCGAGTTGCTGCGCGCCTGCCTGTCGCGCATCGTGCCCGATTATCGCCTGCCCGAGCCGCTCACCGCCGCCTAGGGATCGATGACCGATATCGCCATCGCCCGCGCCCTGGTCTCCGTTTCAGACAAGACTGGGCTGGTCGGGTTCGCCCGGTTTCTCACGAGCCGCGGCGTGGCGCTGCTCTCCACCGGCGGCTCCGCCAAAACGCTCATCGAGGCGGGGCTCGCCGTCACCGAGGTTTCGGCCCATACCGGCTTTCCCGAGATCATGGACGGGCGGGTCAAGACCCTCCATCCGAAGATCCATGGGGGGCTGCTGGCCCGGCGCGACAGCGCCGAGCACCGCGCGGCCATGAGCGCCCATGGCATCGCCCCCATCGACCTTCTGGTCTCGAACCTCTATCCCTTCGAGGCGACGGTCGCTTCCGGCGCCGACGAGGCCACTTGCATCGAGAACATCGATGTCGGCGGGCCGGCAATGATCCGCGCCGCGGCGAAGAACCACGATTTCGTCGCCGTGGTCACATCGCCCGCGGATTACGCGGCAATCATGGAGGAGATGGCGGCGAAGCAGGGCGCGCTCGGCATCGCCACGCGCAAGCGGCTCGCCGCCGCGGCCTTCGCCCGCACCGCCGCCTATGACGCGGCGATCGCGAGCTGGATGGCCCGCGCGGAGCCGCTGGCACCGCGCCTGGTGCTGGCCGGCGAGCGCCGGCAGATGCTGCGCTATGGCGAGAACCCGCATCAACAGGCGGCCTTCTATGCCACGGCCGAGCAGAGGCCCGGTGTCGCCAGCGCCCGCCAGCTCCAGGGCAAGGAGCTGAGCTACAACAACCTGAACGACACCGATGCCGCCTATGAGCTGGTGGCGGAGTTCCAGCGGCCGGCGGTCGTCATCGTCAAGCATGCCAATCCCTGCGGCGCGGCACTGGGGGATGATCTGGCGAGCGCCTATCGCCGCGCGCTGGCCTCAGACCCGGTCAGCGCCTTCGGCGGCATCGTCGCGGTCAACCGGCCTCTCGATGCGGCGACGGCGGCGGCCATCGCCGAGCTCTTCGCCGAGGTGGTGATCGCGCCTGCGGTCGAGCCCGCGGCCCGCGCGCTGCTGGCGGCGAAGAAGAACCTCAGGGTGCTGGAGGCGGGTTCGCTGCCCGATCCCGCCGCCCCCGGGCTCGGCCTGAAGACGCTGGCCGGCGGCTTCCTCGCCCAGAGCCGCGACAATGGGCGCATCGGCGCGGGCGATCTGAAGCTGGTGACCCGGCGCGCGCCCAGCGCCGTGGAGACCGCCGACATGCTCTTCGCCTTCGCCGTGGCGAAGCATGTGAAATCCAACGCCATCGTCTATGCCAAAGGCGAGGCGACGGTGGGCATCGGCGCCGGTCAGATGAGCCGGGTCGATTCTTCCCGCATCGCCGCCTGGAAGGCGAAGGAGGCGGGCGAGGCCGCCGGTGCCAAGGAGGCACCCACCAGAGGTTCGGTCGTCGCCTCCGACGCCTTCTTTCCCTTCGCCGATGGCCTGCTGGCCGCCATCGAGGCCGGCGCCACCGCGGTGATCCAGCCCGGCGGCTCGATGCGCGACGGCGAGGTGATCGCCGCCGCCAACGCCGCCGGCCTGGCGATGGTGTTCACCGGGATGCGGCACTTCCGGCATTGAGCCGCGTATAGACCTCGCAAGCCACCCCTCACCCCGGCCCTCTCCCGCCAGTGGCGGGAGAGGGGGAAGAAGAACGGGTCGCGCCACGCCATTTTCCCCCTCGCCCCTGGAACGGGGGAGAGGCAGGTGGACTCGCTCAGCTCTGGGGCGTCAGCGGCTGGCTGAAGAGGGTTTTGCCGGTGAGGTCCTTGAGGGACATGGTCAGTACGCCCGTGCCGGCATCGATATCGGCCTGGCCGAAATACTGGTAGCCGGCACTGGGCGGCTGGTTCGGCTTCATGCCGGCGGGGATCGCGGTGAATTTCACCTCGGGCCCGAAGCTCATATCGAGATCGTTGGGCCCGAAAGTGCCGGCATTGATGGGGCCGGCGACGAACTCCCAGAAGGGATCGAAATCGCCGAAGGCGCCCTTCGCGGGGTCGTAGCGGATCGCCTCGCCGTAATGGACGTCGGCGGTGATCCAGACGACGTTGCGGATGGCGTTGTTCTTGAGAAAGGCGAAGAGACTGGCGAGCTCGAGCTCGCGCCCCAGCGGCACGCCGTTGTCGCCATTGGCCCAGGCCTCGAAGTTCCCCTTGGGGATACAGGCCTGGGCATCGGGCACCTGGAGGCCGATGGGCATGTCGCTGGCGATCACCTTCCATGTCGCCTTGGAGGCGAGGAGCGCCTGCTTCAGCCAGAGGAGCTGGCGGGGCCCCAGAAAGGCCGCATCCGGCGTCAGGGTCGGCTGGCGGTTGGTGCCGTTGGGGCCGCGATAGCTGCGCTCGTCGAGAATGAAGACCTCGAGCAGCGGGCCATAGGCGAAGTTGCGATAGACACGCTCCGCCTCGATGGCGTTGGGCCGGAAGGGGTTGTACTCGAACATGGCGCGGCGCGAATTGGCCGCCAGTTCGGAGGCGCTCGTGATCTGCTTGTAGCGCGTGTCGCCGGTGAAGGATTCGCCGGGATACCAGTTGTTGTGGGTCTCGTGATCGTCCCACTGGATGAGGAAAGGCACCTCGGCGGCGAAGCGGCGCTCGTTCTCGCCGGTCAGGTTATAGGCGAAGTTGCCGCGGAACTCGTCGAGGGTCTCAGCCACCTTGGACTTGGCCGCCGGCACGATGTTCTTCCACACCGTGCCGTCGTCCAGCTTGACCTCCTCCTTGAGGGGATTGTCGGCGTGGATCTGGTCGCCCTGATGGATGAAGAAATCGGGATTTTGAGCGCACATCGCCTCGTAGATCCGATAGCCGCCCCAGGCCGGATTGATGCCCCAGCCCTGCCCGGCCTCGTCGCCGGAGAAGACGAAGCGGATATTGCGGGGCGCGGCGGGCGCTGTGCGCAGCCGGCCGGTCACGGGCTCGCCGATGCTGCCCGGATTGGCCAGATCCTCGAATTGAACGCGGTAATGGATGTCCTGCCCCGCGGGCAGGTCCGTCAGGTCCAGGCGCGCCGTGAAATCTCCATCGACCAGGGCGTTGGGGCCTGGGACGCGGGTGGCGCGGGCGAAGCTCTCGTCCAGCGACCAATCCACCAGCATCTGGGAGGGGCGGTCCGCCCGGGCCCAGATGATGGCGCGGTCCGTCAGGATATCCCCCGACTGCACGCCATGGGTGATCGAGGGCTTGGCCGTATCGGCGAGCACTGGGCGGCTGAGCAACGGGGCAGCCACCAGGCTGCCGCCAGCCGCGGCGACGCCGTAGAGAAAGGAACGGCGGGTGATCCAGCGAGACCTGTAGGACATCGACATCTGACCCCTCCTGTCGTTTGCCGTGGCGAAGCTAGGGCGGGATTGTGTAGCCTTCGCGACCGGCATGGTGACGGCGGCGTGACGCCCCGAACCAAACGCGCCACAACAGGGGGAGGACATCATGATCCGCGGACCGCGCTCGGATTTGCCGCTGGGACCCTTGCCGGGGATGCGCTATCCCGACCCGCGCATCGAGAAGCTGGACAAGCGCTTTCCCAAGCAGGGCAATTCCGGCATCGAGCGCATCGCCACCGGCTTCCGCTGGGCGGAGGGACCGGTCTATTTCCGCGACGGCGGCTATTTCCTGTGGAGCGACATCCCCAACAACCGGATGATGCGCTGGCTGGAGGAGGACGGCCATGTCAGCGTCTTCCGCGCGCCCTCCAACTATTCCAACGGCAATACCCGCGACCGGGAGGGCCGCCTCGTCACCTGCGAGCATGACGCCCGGCGCGTGACCCGGACCGAGCATGACGGGCGGATCACCGTGGTGATGGACAGCTTCAACGGCAAGAAGCTGAACGCCCCCAATGACGTGGTCGTCGCCTCCGACGGCGCCGTCTGGTTCACCGATCCCGGCTATGGCATCGACGGCGAATATGAGGGCCACACGGACAAATTCGAGCTGGCGACCAATGTCTACCGCTTCGATCCGAAAACGGGACGGGCGACAGTCGCGGTCGACGATTTCGTCCGCCCCAACGGGCTCGCCTTCTCGCCGGACGAGAAGCTGCTCTACATCGTCGACAGCGGCGCCACCCATGGCGGCCCGGCCCATATCCGCGTCTTCGATGTCGTCGCCAACAAGCTGCGCAAGAGCCGCGTCTTCGCCGACGACTTCGCGCCGGGCTTCACCGACGGCATGCGGGTGGATGTGAAGGGCAATGTCTGGTGCAGCATGGGCTGGGCCGACCCGGCAGAGGATGGCGTGCGCTGCTATGCACCGGATGGAGAGATGATCGGCAAGGTCCATCTGCCCGAGACCTGCGCCAATCTTTGCTTCGGCGGCAAGAAACGCAACCGCCTGTTCATGTGCGGCAGCACCTCCGTCTACGCGCTCTACTTGGACATTCAGGGCGCGCAGCTACCGTAGATTTTCCCCCTTTCCCGCGCTTCGAAGCGGGAGAGGGTGGCGACCGGAGCGCAGCGGAGGGCACCGGGTGAGGGCACGCCAGCACCGGCCTTGCCAGACCCTCACCCTCCCCATCGCTTCGCGATGGGCCCCCTCCCTCTCCCACTCCAAAGCGCGGGAGAGGGCCAGGAGGGTTACCCGCCCGACAGGCTTCGGAGCTCGCGGTTGGCGACGGCGAGCTTGGCGAGGTCGAGGCCGCCCTGCTGGCGCAGATCGGCGATCAGGGCCTCGATGCGCTGCACCGGCTGCGGATGGCGCTCGACCCAGTCGTCGATGCCGCCCCCGTTTGCCTGGCGCATGACGCTGTCGGCGAGATCGCGCTGGTGGCCATAGAGATCCTCGACGATGGCCGCCACGGCGAGTCTGTCCCAATGGGTATCGAGATTGACCCCTGAGGTCGCCCCGCGCAGCCAGTCGAGATGGAAGCGCCAGCCGACGGCGAAATAGCAGGCGCCGACCTCCGCCACCGGCCGGTTCGCGCTCTGGGCCATGCGGACGATGTCCAGGCCCGGCGCCAGGAAATCGAGCCGGGCGACGCGATGGGCGAGCTCCTCCGGCACGCCGTCCTTGGTCAGGCGCTCGATCCGCTCGATCAGGCCCTTGCGGCCGCCCTCGGAGATCAGTCCTTCGATCGCCAGGTCGAGCTCGGCGATGCCGGGCTGGAAGCCTTCGATATGGACCGCGATATTGAGCGGGAGCGGCAGGTTGCGCAGGCACCAGAGGGTGCCGGCCTCGGCCAAGCGGCCCGCCGCGTCCATCATCTCGTATTGGCTTCCGGCCGGGACCTGATTGTCCAGCGCCTGAATGTCGTTCCACAGCTCGCGCAGCGCGAAGACGCCGCGACAGATGGCATAGGCGCGGGCGATGTCCGAGGCGGCGAGCCCGGTCTTCTCCTTCATCACATGGACGAAGGTGGAGCCGACCCGGTTGACCAGGCTGTTGGTCGTGTATGTGGCGATGATCTCGCGCCGCAGACGATGCTGGGCGATCGCCTCGGCGAAGCGCTCCTGCAGCACCGCCGGGAAATAGCGCATCAGATCCTCGACGAGCTGGGGATCGTCGGGCAGATCGGAAGGCAGCAGCTCGTCATAAAGGGTGAGCTTGGAATAAGCCAGGAGGACCGCGAGCTCCGGCCGGGTCAGGCCCTGGCGCTGGGCGAGGCGGATCTGGATGGTCTCGTCATCGGGCAGGAACTCGATGTAGCGGTCGAGCTTGCCCGCCCGCTCCAGCGCCCGCATGAAGCGGCCCTGCTGATCGATGCGATACCAGCCCTGGCGCTCGGCGATGGAGATCGCCTGGGTCTGGAGGTAGTTGTCGCGCAGCACGAGCTGGGCGACCTCCTCGGTCATCTGGACCAGAAGCTTGTCGCGCTGCTTGACGGTCATGTCGCCGGCCGCCACCAGCTCGTTCAGCAGGATCTTGATGTTGACCTCGTGGTCGGAGCAGTCGACACCGGCGGAATTGTCGATGGCGTCGGTATTGAGCCGCCGCCCCGCCAACGCCGCCTCGATCCGGCCGCGCTGGGTGAAGCCGAGATTGGCACCCTCGCCCACGACCTTGCAGCGCAGCTCCCGCGCATCGACGCGCAGCGCGTCGTTGGTGCGGTCTCCAACCTCGGCATGGCTCTCGTCGCGGGCCTTCACATAGGTGCCGATGCCGCCGAGCCAGAGGAGATCGACCTCGGCCCTCAGCATGGCGCGGATCAGCTCGTTGGGCGGCAGGCTCTCCTTCTCGATGCCGAAGCGCCGGCGCGCCTCGGGGGAGAGCGCGATGGACTTCGCCTTGCGGTCGTAGATGCCGCCGCCCGGCGAGAGCAGGGCGCGGTCGTAGTCCGACCAGGCCGAGCGCGGCAGGTCGAAGAGGCGCTTGCGCTCGGCGAAGGAGGTGGCCGGATCCGGATCGGGATCGACGAAGACATGGAGATGGTTGAAGGCGCCGGTAAGGCGGATCTGCTCCGACAGCAGCATGGCATTGCCGAAGACATCGCCTGACATGTCGCCGACGCCGACCACGGTGAAGGGATCGCGCTGGATGTCCGAGCCGAGCTCGCGGAAATGGCGCTTCACGGATTCCCAGCCGCCGCGGGCGGTGATCGCCATCTTCTTGTGGTCATAGCCCGCCGAGCCACCGGAGGCGAAGGCATCGCCCAGCCAGAAGTGGTACTCGGCGGCGACCGAATTGGCGATGTCGGAGAAAGTCGCCGTGCCCTTGTCGGCCGCGACCACGAGATAGGGATCGTCGCCATCCCGGCGCACCACCTCATGCGGCGGCAGGACCTTGCCGAGGGAGAGATTGTCGGTGAGGTCGAGAAGACCGCGCATCATGGTCTTGTAGCATTCGACGACTTCGGCCGAGAGCGCCTCGCGTCCGGCCGGCGGGCGCTTGACCACGAACCCGCCCTTCGAGCCCACCGGCACGATGACGGCGTTCTTCACCATCTGCGCCTTCATCAGGCTCAAGACCTCGGTGCGGAAATCCTCGCGCCGGTCGGACCAGCGGATGCCGCCGCGGGCGACCTTGCCGCCGCGCAGATGCACCGCCTCGACCCGGGGCGAATAGACCCAGATCTCGACCAGCGGGCGCGGCAGCGGCAGCTCCTCGAGCGCGTGGGAATCGAGCTTGAAGGAGATGTAGTCCTTGCCGCGCTGGAAGAAGTTCGTACGCAGCGTCGATTGGATGAGGTTGAGGAACCGGCGCAGAATCCGGTCCTCGTCGAGATTGGTCACCTCGTCGAGGCCCTTCAGGATCTCGTGCTCGTTGATCCGCGCCCGCTCGGCCGCCGTGGCCTGCTTCGCCGGGTTGAACAGCGCGCGGAACAGGCGCACCAGGCGGCGTGCCAGGCGCGGGTTATGGGCGAGTGCCTCCTCCATGTAGATCTGACTGAAGGCGATGCCAGCCTGGCGCAGGTATTTGGCATAGGCGCGCAGCACGCTGATCTCGCGCCAATCGAGGCGGGCGCGGAGCACTAGCCTGTTGAAGCCATCATCCTCCATCTCGCCCGCCACGATCTTGGCATAGGCATCGTGGAAGACGCCCTTGACCTCGGAGATCTCGATCTCGCGGCCGTCCGCCGTCTCCATGCGGAAGTCGTGCACCCAGATGTTGTCCCCCGCCTCGCCCAACCTGAGCCGGAAGGGGATCTCCGTCAGCACCCTGAGGCCCATATGCTCCAGTGTCGGCAGCACGTCGGAAAGGGTCAGCGCCTGGTCGGCGACATAGAGCTTGAGCCGCAGCTCGTTGGCCGGCGATTCGATCGGCCGGTAGAGATTGATGCCGATCCGGCGCTGGGCCAGCACCGCCTCGGCATGCTCGATATCGAGCACGGCCGCCGCCGCGGCAAAGCGCTCGCGATAGCTGAGGGGAAAGGCATTGGCGTAGCGGCGCAGCAGGACCAGCCCGTGCTCCTCGCCATGGGCCTCGATCAGCGCTTCCTGCAGGTAATCGGACCAGGATCGCCCGACCTCCACCAGCCGGGCCTCGAGCTCGGCCTGATCGACATCGGGGATGGCGTTGGGCGTGGTCTCGATGACGATATGCAGCCGCGCCAGCTTGTCGTCGGTCACCTGGGTATAAAACGCGCCGAGCTTGCCGTGATAGGCCTCAGCCAGGATCTGCTGCATGCGCAGCCGCAGCTCGGTGGTCAGCCGGTCGCGGGGCAGGAAGACGAGGCAGGAGATGAAGCGCTCGAAGGGGTCGCGCCGGGTGAAGAGCGCGATCCGTTGGCGCTCCTGCAGATGCAGGATGCCGAGCGCCGTCTCGAAGAGCTCGTCCGCCGACATCTGGAACAGCTCGTCGCGGGGAAAGCCCTCCAGGATGTGGAGCAGGGCCTTGCCGTCGTGGCTGGCGGGATCGAAGCCCGCGCGCTCGACGCAGGCCTCGACCTTGCGCCGCAGGATGGGAATCTCGCGCGGGCTGCGGCTATAGGCGGCGGAGGTAAAGAGCCCGACGAAGAGATGCTCGCCGATCACCTTGCCGGCGGAATCGAAGCGCTTCACGCCCACGGTGTCCATCTGGACGGGCCGATGCACGGTCGACCTGCGGTTGGCCTTCGTCACCATCAGAAGGCGCGACTGATGCAGGAAATAGCGGACATCGGGGGGCAGCCGCTCGGTATTGCGCATCTGGTCGAAGACCGAGACGTTGTCGTCGCGCAGGATGCCGAGCCCGCTGCCAGCGACGATGGCGGTCCGCGCCTGCTCGTCCTCGCCGACGAAGTCGTAGTCGCGATATCCCAGGAAGGTGAAATGATCGGCGCCCAGCCAGGCCAGGAACTCCCGCGCCTCGGCGACTTCGTCCATGGGCAGCGGCGGCGGCCGGTCGTCAAGCTCCAGCAGGGTGCTGTTGAGCTTGATCAGCATGGCGCGCCAGTCGGTGACCGCCGCGCGGACATCTCCCAGCACCCGCTCGAGATCGCGGCGCAGCCGGTCCAGGCGATGGGGGTCGCGCTGCTCATTGGTGCGGATCTGCATGAAGGATTCATCGCGCAGCGGCCCGGCACCCTTCTGGCCCGGCTCCTGGATCTGGCCATTGGCGTCGCGCGCCACCTCGATGACGGGATGGATGACGAGATGGACCGTGAGCTCGTCGCGGCCGAGCTCCGCCGTCACCGAATCGACGAGGAAGGGCATGTCGTCATTGACGATCTCGACCACGGTATGGGGGCTGTACCAGCCATGCTCGTCGACGCGGGGATTGAAGACGCGGACCTTGGCCTCGCCGGGCTTGCGCTTCTGGCCGTGGTTCCAGAGGGAGAGCGCGGCGCAATAGAGATTCTCCACCTCCTCGCCCACGAGATCGTCCGGCGACACATTGGCGTAGAATTCGCGGATGAAGCGCTCCGCCGTCGTGGCGCGCGTCCCGTCCAGGCGTTTCAAGGCCAGCCCGGCCGCCTTGTCGACCAGTTCCGTTTTTACCTGCTCGGCCCTGCGCGCCATGCGCCGCTCCCTGCTGAATGTGGATGGGGCCCTTGCCCGTTTCTTGGGCAAGCCTAGCCGAATCGGATGACAGGACAAGCTTAGTTGCGGGGAGGGCCGGAAGCAGTTCGCCGAACGTTCCGGGGCGATCCGGACTAGAGGTCCTTGCAGATCCGCAGGGAGTCGTAGATGGCGGCGTGGATGTTGCGGCTGGCGAGCGCATCGCCCACGCGGAAGAGCAGAAAATTGCCCGCTGGGTTCGAGAGCACCGGCTCCAGGCGGTTATGGGCGAAGGCGTGATAGTCGATCTCGCCGCGGTTGCTGGAGCCGTCCTTCAGGTCGAAATAGACCCGGTCGCGCGGCAGGGTGCCGTGCTCGGCCACCACCTGGTCCACCACCCGCTCCTCCTCCTGGTCCGAATATTCGTTCTTCAGCACGGCAATGAGCTTATTGCCCTCCCGGCCGACCTCGATTAGCCGCATGTCGGGGGTGAATATCACGCCGGCCTTGTAGAGCTCGCGCTGATGGATCGGATAGCTGGTTCCGCCGATCTCGATTCCCGACAGGCGCTCGGGCGTGGCCAGCTCCACTAGCGCGCCACGCTTGACGATGAACTCGGCGATGGAGGGTCCCTGATGGCCGCCATGGTCGTCGAAGATCAGCACATTCTCCCCCGGCGCCACGCGGCCCGAGAGGATGTCCCAGCCGGAAACGGCGAGCTCGGCGCCCTTGAAGCTTCCCTTGTTGGGCATGCCGCCGGTGGCGATGATGACGACCTCCGGGTCTTCCGCCAGAACCTCCGCCCTGCCCGCTTCCTGCCCCAGGCGCAGTTCGACGCCGAGCTTCCTCACCTGGCCGTCAAGCCAGCGGGTGATGGCGCCCATCGCCTCGCGCCAGGTGGCCTTGGCGGCGAGGTTCACCTGGCCGCCGGTGCGCGGCTCGGCCTCGAACAGCACCACCTTGTGGCCGCGTTCGGCCGAGACCCGGGCCGCCTCGAGGCCGGCCGGCCCTGCGCCAAGGACCACGATCTTGCGCGCCGGCCCCGTCGAGCGCGCGATGAGGTGAGGCATGGTCGCCTCGCGCCCCGTGGCCGGATTCTGGATGCAGAGCGCCTCGCCGCCGACATAGATGCGGTCGATGCAGTAGTTCGCCCCCACGCATTGGCGGATGTCGTCCGGCCGGCCCTCCAGCAGCTTGCGCACGATATAGGGGTCGGCCATATGCGGGCGGGTGAGCCCGATGAGATCCACATGACCCTCGCCCACGGCGCGCGCCGCCGTGGCCACGTCGCTGATGCGCTGGGCGTGGAGGATCGGAATGTCGACGGCGGCCTTGACCGCGCTGGCGAGATGCAGGAAGGGCGCAACCGGAAAAGCCATATTGGCCATGACCACAGAGAGGGAGCGCCAGTCGCGCGCCTGGCCGGCCCAGACATTGAGGAAATCGACCATGCCCGACTTCGCCAGGCGGATGGCGATCTCGAGCCCCTCCTTGGCGTCGAGCCCGTCGGCGATCAGCTCGTCCACGGTCATGCGGATGCCGATGATGAAGTCGGGTCCGACCTGCCGGCGCACCTCCTCCAGGACCTCCATGCTGAAGCGCATGCGGTTGTCCAGGCTGCCGCCATATTCGTCCGTGCGCTTGTTCGCGCTGGGCGACCAGAACTGGGGCACCAGATGGAGCGTCTGGAAGGAAAGCTCGACGCCGTCGAGGCCGCCCTCCTTGCAGCGCCCCGCCGCCTGACCGAAATCGCGGATGATGCGGGCGAAGTCCCAGTCCTCCATGGCCTTGGGGAAGGAGCGGTGCTCGGGCTCGCGCACCGGCGAAGGCGCCACGGGCGGCAGCCAGTTGC
>DATFRE010000076.1:0-7915 GCA_035263545.1 Dongiaceae bacterium | reverse complement strand
GGGCGCGATTTTCTCCGACCTTTCTGTCTATTGGAGCCTGGTCGACACCGGCGCCATCCTGCTCGGGGTTCTGATCCTGCAATCCGTCGCGGCGGCCTGGCTCACCCGTACGGCGCCGGATGGAATCGATGCGGCAGCCCTGGCGCAGCACGCGCGCTGGAATCGCCTCATCCGGCGCTGCGTCGGTGTTGCCCTCTGGCTCGCCGCAGTGGTGCTCATCATCGAGATCTGGATGGCCTGTCTCGCCCATATTCTGCCGGCGGCGCAGTGGCGCGCCTCCCGCGGCTCCGTCGTCAGCGCCGCCGTCACCCTCTATATCGCCTATGTGCTGTGGCAGATCGTCTTCCTGCATACCGAACACCAGGTGCCCACGCCGCAGCAGCCGACGGCCGAGGGCAACACTGGCCCCGCGCCCATCGCGACGCGGCTGCAGACCATGATGCCGGTCTTGCGCATCTTCATGCTGGTCACCATCGCCTTGGTGGCGGTTCTGATCGCCCTCTCCAATCTCGGCGTCAACACCACCTCGCTCATCGCCGGCGCCTCCATCTTCGGCCTGGCCATCAGCTTCGGCTCCCAATCCCTGGTGCATGACATCGTGTCCGGCATCTTCTTCATGGCCGATGATGCCTTCCGCATCGGCGAGTACATCGATACCGGCAAGGCCAAGGGGACGGTGGAAGGGATGTCCGTGCGCTCACTGCGCATGCGCCACCAGAACGGCCAGATTCATGTCATCCCCTTCGGCCAGATCCAGCAGGTGACCAATTTCAGCCGCGACTGGACTACGATGAAGTTCAACCTCCGTCTCGCCCTCGACACCGATGTCGACAAAGTGCGCAAGCTCGTCAAGCAGATCGGCGCCGACATGATGCAGGATCCGGATCTCGCAGCCGAACTCTATCAGCCGCTGAAGATGCAGGGCGTGACCGAGATCGATTCCAACGGCGTCGTCGTGCGCCTCAAATTCACTGCCAAACCCGGGCAGCCGACCTTCGTCTATCGCGAGGCGCTGAAGCGGATCTATAAGCAGTTTGCCCAGAAGGGCATCGAGTTCGCCAACACCAGCGTGATGGTGCAGACCCGCGGTGAGCAGCCATCGCCCGAGGAAGCCGCCAGGATCGCCGCATTAGGCGCGGCCGCTCACGCCGGAACGGCGCAGGCCGCGGCGGAGTCCTGACGGAGGGTGCCGGCGCCAAAGCGGCTTATGCCCCGGCCGGAGCCGGCACCCGGCGGTGAAATTCGAGACAGCGCGAAAGCGCTCCGGCGATTTCGAAGGACATGAGCGGACGGCGGACGATCTCGGAGACGCCGACCGCCATCAACAACTCTGCATCGATCTCCTCGGCCGATACCGTCGCCAACAGGATCGGCAGATCGGGCGTGATCTGATGCAGCGCGCCGGCAAGGTCGAGCGCGATTCCGAGCGGCGTCATCTGCCCCAGAATTGCTGCATCGAATCGCCCCGGATCTGCCCGCAATGCGCCACGCGCATCGCTCGCGCGCGTGAATCCGACCGGCTCGTAGCTCAGTGCCGCCAGCATCTCCTCGTCCCGCATGAGTTGCGAGCGATCGTCCTCCACCACCAGCAGGGTTTCGCCATGCCCGCGCCGAACCGCGGATGCATCCCACCGCGGCCTCGAGCCCGTGCCACGGCTGCAGGGCAGCCAGGCTTCGAAGCGGCTGCCGGCGCCGAGTCTGCTGCTGATGTTCATTGCGCCGCCATGTTCGCGCACGATCTCGCGGACCGTCGCCAAGCCCAGGCCATGGCCACCCACGCGGGTGGTGAAGAAGGGCTCGAAGATCCGATCGATGACGGCGCTGTCGATCCCGCGTCCGGAATCGGTGACCGAGATCCTGACATAGAGTCCGGCCTCGATGTCGCCATGGCTCAGCACCATCGGCCGGTCGATCTCGCAGAGGACCGCCTCGAGCACGATACGTCCGACATCATCCATGGCCTGGGCAGCATTGGTGCAGAGATTGAGGATGACTTGCTGAAGCTGCTCGGCCTCACCGGAGATGATGGCAGGTTCCTCCATCCCGCGGACGACGAGCTCGATTTCCGTCGGCAATGAGGCGCGCAGCATCGAGCCGGTCTCGGTGATCAGCTCCGCCACATCGACCGGCAGGCGGCGCGGGTCCCGTCGGCGGCCGAAGGCGAGGATCTGATCGATCAGCTGGCGGGCCCGTCCGCCTGCCCGGCGGATCTCGGCGAGATGGCGGCCGGGACGGCTGTCGGGGTCGAGTTGCGCTTCCGCCATCTCGGCATAGCCCAGGATCGCGCCGACGATGTTGTTGAAGTTATGCGCTATGCCGCTGGTCAGCGCGCCAACCGTCTCCATGCGCCGCGCCTGCTGCAGACTCGTCTCCAGCCTTGCGCGATCCCGCTCGAGGAGCTCGCGCCCTGCGGCATTGGCCATGGCATCGAGTGCCATGCGCAACAGGCTCAGCTCGTCGGAGGGCAAGCCGATGCCTGCTTGCACCGCATCGAAGCCCAAAATCCCGCGGACACCAGGGCCCCCGGGAACGCAGACCCAGCCCGTCAGCCCCGCTGCGGCAAGCGCGTCGCGGCCGTCCCCGCTGGGCAGGCGGTCGAACTGTGTGACATGGATGATCCCCTCGGGGGTGGGCCTGAATCGGCTGAGGATGGCGGGCGCCTGCTCGGGCCAGCCGGGGGGAAAGGCGGCTCCGCCGCGGCACCAGCCATGGACATGCGCCGGCGTGCCGGGAAGCAGGAAGTAAGCTCGGTCGGCGCCGATATGTCCCGCCAGCTGGGCAAGCGCCTGCGTGATATGGCTTCCGAGGTCATGGGCTCTTGCACTGATGAAGCGGGTGGAAATACCCGCGATGGCATGCTCCAAGGCCGCGCGCCGCCGCAGCGACCGCGCCCGCTCCCGCAGACGCAAGCCCAGCTGAACAAGGAGCGCGAGGAGCACCAGAGAGGTCGCATAGAGCAGGAGACGATAATGGGTCGCTCCTTCCCTCAAAGCGAGCTGTTCGGCCAGCACCACCTCGCGCACGGCATCCTGGTCCTCATGGCTCGGCAAGGCGACCAGAGCCTTCACCAGGCGGTCGGTGACTGGAAGCAAGTCGTGGAGCATTCGCCCGTGAGCCAGCAGGCCCTGGAGGGCAGCGGCGTCGACCGGGGGGAAGGGCCGTGTGGCAAGCGCATCCAGCCGCTCGGCGACCTCGCGCGCAACCACCGGGGATGTGTCGAGGGTCAGATGCAGCATGGAGGCGCCGAGTGCACTGACCGCCGGGAAGATCGGGCCGTTCAGGTCCGATGCGCCGAGCTGCATGTCGAACAACCCGAAATAGGCCAGCGAGTTCTGCAGCAGGGCATTATCGCTCTTGAACTCCTCGGTCAGACCTTCCTGGCGGGCGACTGCCGCCGCCAATTCACGGATCGGGGTCACCGTTCGCGGATGGGAGGCCTGGACATCCTGGAGCCGGGCGAGGGCGTCGTTCAGCTCGTTCACTTCTCCGACCAGGGGATCGTAGTTGTGCAGCAATCCGGCCCGGGCGCTCAGCACATCCCCACGCAGTGCCGCTTCGGCCTTGGAAAAATCGTCGAGAGCCACAAGGGTCCGGTCGAATAGATCCGCATCCGTGTTCATTCCCTGCAGCAGGAGCCAGGTGAGAAGCAACAGCAGGAGCGGCACGGCCGCCAGGGTCGGCGAGATCCTCATGGCACCGCCTCACTTACGGGGCGACCACGATAGGTTCCGGTCAGGGTCCGCAGGAAGGCGACGATCGCACTGGTCTGCTGGTCGGACAGGGTCCGGTCGAGTTGGGCAGCGGCCATCCGGCGCACGGCATCTTCGAGGGTGGCAGCACTGCCGTCGTGGAAATAGGGCGGCGTCACCGCCACATTGCGCAGGCTCGGCACCCGCAAGATCTCGGGCTTCGGCGCGGCCAGGGGGGCGAAGATGCCGTGCCGCTCGAAAAGATTGCCGCCGACATTCACCCCCTGATGGCAGGAGATGCAGCCGAAGGATTCGAAGAGTTCGTAGCCGCGCTGCTCTTCCTGCGACAGGGCGGTCTCATCGCCCTCGAGCCATTGATCGAAGCGGCTTCCCGGCGTCAGCAGCGAGCGCTCGTAGGTGGCGATGGCATCGAGGAGACTGGCACGGTCCGGTTCGTGGCCGTAGGCCTTCTCGAACCGCGTCGCCATCTCGGGATTCGTCCTTAGCCGCCCGAGCGCTTCATCGATGGTGATGTCCATGGTGCGCGGGCTCTCCAGCGAGGCAGCGACATGGGACTCGAGGGCCTTCACGTCACCCTCCCAGTTGAGCCGAAAGCTGAGGGCGGCGTTGAAGACGGTATTGGTGTTCAAGAACAGCTCGGCGCCGTCGATGGCCCTGTCATGCCGGTTTGCATCGGCGCCGTTGTGGCGGGTGTCATGACAGGAAAGGCAGCTCCGCGACCGGTTGCGGGAGAGGCCGGGATCCTCGAACAGGCGCTCGCCCAGCGCCAGCTTCAGCGGGTCGGCCGCGGGCGGCGCGGGGATCGGGGTAATCGACTCGGGGGAATGTGAGAGATCGAGCGGAAGGGCATGGGACCGATCGGCCGAGGAGGGAGTGGCGGGCAGCGTCTGCGCCTCGGCGCCATGGACGAGCAGAAGCAGCGCCAAGGCGCTCCATCTCCAGTGCCGGCGAAAGGATCTGTGGCTTGTGGCGGTCGCCGAAGCCATCTCGGCGACCGCCCTCACTTCACCACCAGGAACGCCCATGTCTCACGAGATAGCCGATCTCGGCGCGGGAGATTCCCATGTCCTTCAGCGTGCGGTCGTCGAGGGCCTCCAGAGCCGCGGAGTCCCGGCGGTGCTCATTGACCCGGAGAATCCATGACCAGATTTTGCCGGGCAGCGCGCTGATCCGGGTACGCCACCGGACAGCTCCTACGTCGGGGATCTGCCGAGGGGAGACCCACTGCATGGTCTCGTGGGGTTCGAATGAAGATACGCTCATGACGATTTGACTCCGTTGTGGCAAGCGAGTGTGGCTTTTGTTCCGACCCGCACTTCCGCTTGGGTCGGCGCGGATGGCCTCCTCGGGCAACGGCCAGAGCTGCGGATGCAGGGCCGTGGCATGCAAGGCGTAGCCTTCCGCCACCCCCCCATCACCGAGGCAATGGCCGCGCTGATCGCGCGCCTCCATGTCTCGGCGTGTGGCGAACGGGCCCGCTGGTTGCTCTCGACGAATGATTGATTCCCGATATGCATCGATCTCTCCAGTAGGTGGCTGACGAGAGAGATCGTGCCGGGTGCAGATTACCGCATCGTCTCGGCATAGGAAAATTCGGCTACGGTTGTAGCCGAAGGGATTGCACTTGATGCATGGCTGCCGCGCATCCGGTCACAGTGTCTCGACCGACAGGGCGAAAACATAGCCGATGCCGCGCTCGGTCTGGATGACCCGGGGGGCGCTGGGATCCGTCTCGAGCTTGCGCCGGAGACGCAGCACCTGCACATCGATGCTGCGGTCGAAGACATCCTCATGCACACGGGTCGCCTGCAGCAGGTGCTCGCGCGTCAGCGGCCGTTGCGGAGCGTCGAGAAATGCGACCAGCAAGGCATATTCACCCTTGGTCAGGGCCACCGGGCGGCCCTCGGCATCCGTTAGACGCCGCAATCTCCGGTCGAGCTGCCAGCCACCGAAGCGGCAGCGGCCCCGCTCCGGTTCCCGCCCTCTCTCGGGCTCCGAAATTTGCGCGGAGGCCGCCCGCCGCCGCAGCACGGCCCGCGCCCGCGCCAGGAGCTCTCGCAGGCTGAAGGGCTTGGTCACATAGTCGTCGGCACCGAGCTCGAGCCCGACCACCCGGTCGATCTCGTCGCGCCGATGGCCCGTCGTGATGATGACGGGAATGTCGGAGCGCGACCGGATTTCCCGCAACAAATCGAGCCCGTCCTCCTGGCCAAGGCGCAGATCGAGGATGACCAGGCTCGGTTCGCCTTCTGCGAGGTGGCGCGTCAGCTCCGCTCCGCCGGAGGCAGAGAAGGCGCGCAAATTGTGTTCCTCCAGATAGTTGACGACCATTTGTTTCATCAAAGGATCGTCATCGACGACAAGAACGCGTGCCGTCTGATTGCTATCGTCGTTCATGCCCCAATCATGCCGGCTGTTTTAGTTCGCACCCGATTCGACCTGCATATGGGGTGCCCCAGGCCGTAGTGCTATGGCCACCAGAAAGCAGGCCCTCTGGCTAGGTTCAACGTCTGATCACTGGAGTGTTACTGCAATGAGCGATAATGAGCGATTCGGCCCGTAGAGGGGCAAATTCGGGGCTCGTCACTCTCCACGATCCGGGCCGGTCGGATTGACTTGGCCGGCGGCATATGTTTTAAGTATAAAATATCTCGCGAGGCTGGCTCCGCCTCGTCGGGTCGAAGGGAACTGCCATGCGGATCACCTGCGTCGGCGGCGGGCCTGCCGGCCTCTACTTCGCCCTGCTGATGAAGAAGATGAACCCGGCCCGTGCGATCCGGGTCCTCGAGCGCAACCGGCCATATGACACCTTCGGCTGGGGCGTCGTCTTCTCCGACGCCACCATGCAGAACATGCGCCGGTGCGATCACGAAACCGCGGCCGAGATCGAGAGCGCCTTCAATCACTGGGACGACATCGAGGTCATCATCAAGGGCCGGCGGATGCGCACCACCGGCCACGGCTTCGTCGGCATCGGGCGCCGTCGACTCCTCAACATCCTGCAGGCACGCTGCGAGACATTGGGCGTCGAGCTCGTCTTCGAGCAGGAGGTCGAGTCCGATTCCGAGTTTGCCGATGCGGATCTCGTCGTCGCTTGCGATGGCGTCAACTCCAAGATTCGCCGCCGCCACGAGGAAGCCTTCCGCCCCGACATGCAGCTGCGCCCCAATCGCTTCATCTGGCTCGGCACGCGGAAGCGCTACGACGCCTTCACCTTCGACTTCCGCAAGACCGAGCATGGATGGTTTCAGGCCCATATCTACAAGTTCGACGAGGACACCTCGACCTTCATCGTCGAGACGACGGAGGAGACCTTTACCGCCCATGGCCTGGACAAGGCGGACCAGGACCAATCGATCGCTTTCTGCGAGGGGCTCTTCGCCGAAACCCTGGCCGGCGCGCGGCTGGAGACCAATTCCCGCCATCTGCGCGGCTCGGCCTGGCTCAATTTCAGCCGGCTCATCTGCGAGCACTGGCATCACTTCAATGGGCGGAGCCACGTCGTCCTGATGGGCGACGCCGCCCACACCGCCCATTTCGCCATCGGCTCCGGCACCAAGCTCGCATTCGAGGATGCCATCGAGCTGGCCCAGCAATTCGCTCGGCTCGGCGATGAGCGCCAGATGATTCCCGCGGCACTCGCCGCCTATGAGGAGATCCGCCGGGTCGAGGTCGCGCGCATCCAGAACGCGGCGCGCAACGCCATGGAATGGTTCGAGGTCGTCGGCAGCCGCTATGCCGATCGGCTGGAGCCGGAGCAGTTCATGTATTCCCTTCTGACCAGGTCCCAACGCATCAGCCATGAGAATCTGCGGCTGCGGGACCAGGCCTGGCTCGAGGGCTATGAGCGCTGGTTCGCGGAGCGCCTCGGCATCGAGACTCCGGCGGGTGCCGCGGTTCCACCGATGTTCACCCCGCATCGGATCCGCAATGTCGTTCTGCAGAACCGCATCGTCGTCTCACCGATGGCGATGTACTCGGCGACCGAGGGCGCCCCGGACGATTTCCACATGGTGCATCTCGGCGCGCGCGCGCTCGGCGGCGCCGGTCTCATTTTCGGCGAGATGACCTGCGTCGCACCGGATGCCCGCATCACCCCCGGCTGCCTCGGCCTCTGGAACGAGACCCAGGCCCGGGCCTGGAAACGAATCGTCGATTTCGTCCATGCGGGATCGGCGGCGAAGATCGGCCTCCAGCTCGGCCAT
>DATFRE010000075.1:0-3412 GCA_035263545.1 Dongiaceae bacterium | reverse complement strand
GTCGCGGTCTCCACCACGGGGGTTGCGACACCCAGCCTCGATGCTCTCGTCATCGAGCGCCTCGGCCTGCCCCGCGCCGTGCGCCGGCTGCCGATCTTCGGCCTCGGCTGTGCCGGCGGCGTCATCGGCTTGTCGCGGGCGGTCGATCTCGCCCGCGCCTATCCGGGCAGCCGCGTCCTCTATCTCGTGGTCGAGCTCTGTGCGCTCACCTTCCGCCACGGCGACAACACCAAGAGCAATGTGGTTGCCGCCGCACTCTTCGGCGACGGCGCTGCCGCGGCCCTCATCTCTACCGAGGGCGAGGGCCCCTCTTTCGGCGCGGCCGGCGAGCATACATTTCCCAATTCCCTGGAGGTCATGGGCTGGCGGGTGAAGGAGGATGGACTGGGCGTGCTTTTCTCCCGCGACATACCGAGCCTGGTGCGCAGCGAGTTCAAGCCGCTGCTGGAGAGCTTCCTCGAAGGCCTCGGCCTGGGGCGGGGCGATCTCGCCGGCACCATCTGCCATCCCGGCGGCGCCAAGGTCCTCGATGCTCTCGAGGAGAGCTTCGAGCTTCCACCGGGCGCCATGACCGTGGCCCGCGAAGTGCTGCGCGATTGCGGCAACATGTCCGCGGCGACGGTGCTCTTCGTGCTCGAGCGCACCCTCGCCCGGCCCCGCGCCGGTCGCTATCTGATGACGGCGCTGGGCCCGGGCTTCAGCGCGGGCTTCCAGATGCTCGCGGCGTGAGCCTGCTCCACCTGATCCTTCTGCTCCTGGCGCTCGCCCGGCTGCTGGAGCTCGCGGTCGCCGGGCGCAATACGCGCCGGCTGATGGCCGCGGGGGCGATCGAGGCTGGTCAGGGCCACTACCCGATGATCGTGGCACTCCATCTCGCCTGGTTCGCAAGCTTGCTGCTTTTCGTGCCGGCGGCGCGCGCGCCCAGCTGGCCTTGGCTCGCCTTTTTCCTGCTGCTGCAGCCACTGCGCGTATGGGTCATCGCGAGCCTGGGGCGGTTCTGGACCACGCGTGTCGTCTCCCTGCCCGGCGCGCCGCTGGTCCGGAAGGGGCCCTTCCGCTACATCCGGCATCCCAACTATCTCATCGTCGAGCTGGAGCTGGTCTCTCTGCCGCTCGCCTTCGGTGCGCCGGTCGTGGCGCTCGTTTTCGGCCTCGCCAATGCGCTCATCATCGGATGGCGCATCCGGATCGAGGACCAGCTTCTGGCGCCTCGCCGTCAATAGGCGCTGGCACCGTATTCGGCCGCCAAGCGCTGCTCCGTCGCCTTCGCATCGAGTGAGCCAGGCGACGGCTTGGAAGAGAAGCGCGCCTCGAGCCGCGCCGTGATCCGCCCGCGCGCCGAGATATCGGGCCCCTCGGCGAAAGGATCCTCATAGGCCCAATAGGGGCCGATGCCCGGCAGGCCATAGTAGTTGACCAGGGGGTTATAGATCCATTGCGGGTAGATCATTCCCCCAGGCCCGTAGACGCCCGGTGCCGTGGGCTGATAGCGCGTCGTCACCTTGACGTCTTCATCGCGATGGCTGGGGCCGATGGTGAGCTGGGTGAAGCCGCCGGCGAGCGCCAGCTGCGCCGCGCGCCAAAGCGCGAGGTCATAGGCGCGCCGGCCCTGCTTCTCCAGGGCGCTCGCCCGCGCCTTGCTGTCGGCGGGCAGGCTGAGAGCGGGCGTGACATAGCTCACCTCGTAGCGGTCGGGCGCCAGCTTCGCTTCGCTATAGCCGAAGCCGCTTTGCGGGGTGGCTGCGACCATGGCGGATTTCGTCTGCGGGGGCGGCCGTGCGGCACATGCCGCGACCGCAATCAATATGAGAGCCATTGGGAGAAACTTGCTCATGACCCATTATCGATAGCCCGCTCCCCGGGAACAACAACACAACCACGCGAAGATCACGAAGCAGTCACAACTGCGTGTTTCGCTGACTGCACCGCTTTACAGCGCCGGAGGCAAAGGCGAGGCTGCCCGTTCCGTCCTGACCAGGAACTGGAGAAGGGGAAGAGAATGACACGCAAGCGGTTAGCCTTTGCGCTGAGCGCTGCCCTGCTGGCGGCCTCGGGTTATATCGGTCTCGGAAGCCTCATCAGCGGCGCGCGCGCGGACGATCTACAGGGCACCATCGATACGCGCCGGGCCACGATGAAGGACATCGCCGCCCAGATGAAGGCGATCTATGCCGTGGTCGATGCCAAATCCGGCGACATGGCCGACATGCAGAAGCGCGCTCTCCAGGTGAAGGCGGATATCACCAAGGCGGTCACCCTCTTCCCCGCCGGAACCAGCACGGATGATTTCCCCGACAAGACCCACGCGCTGCCGGCCATCTGGAAGGACATGGACAGCTTCAAGGCCGATGCCGCCAATCTCCAGACCCAGGCCGACAAGCTCGCCGCCGCCGCGCAGGGCGGCGACATGTCGGTCTTTGCGGCGCAATTCGCGACGACTGGCAAGGCCTGCGGCACCTGCCATACGGACTTCCGCGCCAAGCTGAACTAGGCGATTCGAACAGGCGAAGCGGAGGGCCGGCTCTCCCTGCGAGGGCCGGCCCTCTTATTCGTCGGGGTCGAACAGCTTCTGGAATCGCTCGGCAAACCAGCGGCTCACATTCGCCTGGGATCCAGTCGTCCCGTGCTGGACCGTGGAGACGGTCGTGCGGCCGGCGGCCTGGCGCTGCGTCAACGCCCGGCAGAGCTCCTGGGTGACCTGGGGGTTCGCTTCCAGGGTCGGCGTGAGATCCTTCTTCGCCAGCTCATAAACGGCTGCCGGGGCCAACGCCGTGATGAACCCCTGGGCCGGCGCACCGGTCAGCAGACCGATCTCGCCGAAATGATCGCCCGGTCCGAGCCTTAGAATCTCGACCTGCCGCCCATCCTGGGGTCGGGTCACCGAGAGCACGCCGCTGCCGACCAGGAACAGGGATTGCAGCGGAGCGCCCGGCTGCGACAGGACATCGCCCGGGTCGTGAAGCTTGCATTGCAGCTTCTTCGCCAGCACGCCGCGATCCTCCTTCGAGAGCGCGGCGAAGATGGCCGACTGCGCCAGCACCCCTTCCTCTTGCGTTGCCGGGGCAGGAGGACGAGTCGGCGCCGTGCCGTCGGGTGACACGGCAAGGCTGAGGCCGGCCGCCGACAGGTGCCGGTACACCAGGTCGAGCAGCTCGTTCTGCGCCGATGTGGAGGAGGACAGGTCGGCGATGAAGAAGGTCACTCCATAGACGATGACATCGGCATGGATGGACTTGATGGTGATCCAGGGCTTGGGCATCGCCAGGACCTGGCGCGAATTCAGGATGGCGTGCTCGATGATCGGGATGCCCGCCGCCGGTGGTGCATCGGCTGTGAGTGCGATGCTCACGGTCATGCCATGGATATCCGATGGTGCGCTCAGGTTCACGATCCTGGCCTTGACGATCATGCT
>DATFRE010000074.1:0-2210 GCA_035263545.1 Dongiaceae bacterium | reverse complement strand
CGGGCCGTCTGCCAGAGGTTGTAGACCATGATCAGGGCGCCCGAGAGGTAGAGCAGGCCGCCCAGAACGCGGATGACATAGAACGGATGCATGGCCGCGACGGTCTCGGCGAAGGAATATTGGAGGAAGCCGAGATTGTCATAAGCGCGCCACATTAGGCCCTGCATGATGCCGCTGACCCACATCGCCGCGACGTAGAGCACGATGCCCAGGGTGGCGAGCCAGAAATGCCAGTTCACCAGCTTGAGGGAGTAGAGCCGCTGGCGTCCGAACATCTGCGGCGCGAGGCAATAGAGCGCCCCGAAGCTGACGAAGCCGACCCAGCCGAGGGCGCCGGAATGGACATGGCCGATGGTCCAGTCGGTATAGTGGCTGAGCGCGTTGACCGACTTGATGGACATCAGCGGGCCTTCGAAGGTCGACATGCCGTAGAAGGCGACGCTGATGACCAGCATGCGCAGGACCGGATCGGTGCGCAGCTTGTCCCAGGCGCCGGAGAGGGTCATGAGACCGTTGATCATCCCGCCCCAGGACGGCATCCAGAGCATGATGGAGAAGGTCATCCCCAGGGTCTGGGCCCAGTCGGGAAGCGCGGTGTAGTGCAGATGATGCGGGCCGGCCCAGATGTAGAGGAAGATCAGCGACCGGAAATGGACGATGGAGAGCCGGTAGGAATAGATCGGCCGCTCGGCGCGCTTGGGAATGAAATAGTACATGATCGCCAGGAACCCGGCGGTGAGGAAGAAGCCCACCGCGTTATGGCCGTACCACCACTGGGTGAGCGCATCTTGCACGCCGGAGAACAGCGAGTAGCTCTTGGCGCCGAAGACGCTCGCCGGCACCGAGAGGTTGTTGACCACATGGAGCATCGCGATGGTGACGATGAAGGCGAGGTAGAACCAGTTCGCCACACAGATATGCGGCTCCTGGCGCCGGGCGAGGGTAAGCAGGAAGACCAGCAGATAGGTGACCCAGACGATGGTGAGCCAGATATCCGCGTACCACTCGGGCTCGGCATATTCGCGCGACTCGGTCACGCCCATGAGATAGCCGGTCGCGGCGATGACGATGAAGAGCTGATAGCCCCAGAACACGAACCAGGGCGCGAGCTCGCCGGCGAGCCGCGCCTTGCAGGTGCGCTGCACGACATAGAAGGAGGTGCAGATCAGCACATTGCCGCCGAAGGCGAAGATGACGGCGGATGTGTGGACCGGCCGCAGCTGGCCGAAATTGATCCAGGAAAGGCCGAGATTGAGCGACGGGAAGGCGAGCTCGGCCGCGATATAAACCCCGACCAGGAGCCCGGCCACCGCCCAGAACATCGAAGCGATGACGCCGGCGCGCACGACGCCGTCATTGTAGCCGGTGGGAACCTCGCCCTTGCGGTCGAAGTGGAACTTGATGACGGCGAAGATCCCCAGGATCGCGGCAATCGCGAAGACGAGCCCATGAAGGTGGAAAGGAGCATCGACGGCATTGGCGGACAGAAAGAGTCCGAGCAGCGCGCCGATGGCGAGCAGGAAGATGACACCCCAATTCATTTGCGTGATTCCCGAGAGCTCTGCCTGGCCGTCACTAGGCCGCGGGCGGCCTCGCGGATCATTGATCTAGGTCAAGAGGACCTGCGGCATCCTGCTCACCCTCCCCCTGTTGCCGGCGCCGGGCGAAGGGCGCAGAACCATCCCTCATGACGATCCGCAACCTCGACCATCTCCTGGCGCCGCGCTCGGTGGCGCTCATCGGGGCGAGCGACCACAGCGGCACCATCGGCGCCACCATGGTCCGGAACATGCGGGGCGGGCGCTACAAGGGCCGGGTGATGCTGGTCAACCCGACCCATACGATGATCGAGGGCGAGATCTGCCATCCGGACGTGGCGAGTTTGCCGGAGGCGCCGGATCTCGCCGTCATCGCCACCCCGGCACCCAGCCTGCCCGGGATCGTGGCCGCGCTGGGCGCCCGGGGCTGCAAGGCGGCCGTGGTGATCAGCGCGGGTTTCAGCGGCGCGGCCGGAAGCACGCTGAAGCAGGCCATGCTGGAGGCCGCCCGGCCGCATCTGCTGCGCCTGCTGGGGCCGAATTGCGTCGGCCTGCTGGTGCCGGGCATCGGCCTCAATGCGGGCTTCGCCCATCTGACGCCGCCGGCCGGGCGCATCGCCTTCCTAGCCCAATCGGGTGCCATCGTCACGACGGTCATCGACTGGGCCGCGG
>DATFRE010000073.1:0-5005 GCA_035263545.1 Dongiaceae bacterium | reverse complement strand
GGGTCGCGGTTGCCCTGCTTGATGCCGTGATAGGTGTAATTCAGCTCAGAGAAGTAGTGGTAGTACTCGGGGTAGTCGGCGATCAGGTGGCGGGCGAGGATCTCGAGGTCGCGGGCCGTGGTGTAGTGATTTGGGTCGGGCCAGCCGTTCGAGTTCACGAAATGCGTGCCTGTCATGCCGAATTCCTTCGCCTTGGCATTCATGCGATCGGCAAAGGCCTCCTCGCTACCCGCCATTCCTTCGGCGACGACGATACAGGCGTCATTGCCCGATTGGACGATGATGCCGCGCATCAGGTCCTCGAGCTTGATGCTGTTGTTGAGCTCGACATACATCTTCGAGCCCTGCATGCGCCAGGCACGCTCGGAGACGGGGAAGGTATCCGTCAGCTTGAGCTTGGCGCTCTTCAGCGCCTCGAAGATCAGATAGGCCGTCATCATCTTGGTGAGGGATGCCGGCTCAATCCGCCCGGTGCTGTTCTTGTCCACCAGCACGGCGCCCGTCTGATAATCGACGATGTAGAGCGTCTGCGCGGTGGTCTGGATATCCTCGGCCCGCGCCTGCAGAAGGGGAACAGCAATCGTCGCCAGGACGAGCGCCAGGGCGAAAACCGCAGCGAGCGGCAGGCGGAGCGGATGGGTTGTCATGCGTCCTCTCGTTCGGTCCAATCCTGGCCCGATCCCCGGGCCCCCGGCCCCCCAGCGCCCCTGTCCTAGCATTATTCGACGACGATTCGCGCGTCCTTATGACCGAGCCCGATGACTTGGCTCAGCATCTGGTCCGCCTGGTCGACAGTGGCGATCGGCCCGAGGCGGACACGATAGAATTTTTGCGCGCCGAGTTGAACCGCGATCACGCGGGCATTGCCGACGAGGCGAGTCAGCTTCTCGCTCAGATGCTGCGCATTGCCGACCTGCAGGAACGAGCCGGCCTGGATGAAGATGTTGGTCGGATGCACCGGTGTCTGCACGACGGTCGTGCTGGGTTGCGGCAGAGGCGCGTTGGCAAGCGCAAGCACGCTCGTGGAGCTGCCGGTGGTCGGCGCCATCGGCACTGTCGCCGGCGGTGGCGTGACGGGCTGGCTCGGGGGCACCGCCGCCGGCGCCGCCGCCGGGAAGCTGGTCAGAGTCTGGGTCGCCACCTTGGGCGCCGGTGCCGCAGCCGGCTGCGGCACGCCCTCCTCCCCGCCGCCGAGCCCGAGCGCCAGCTGGCGGCTCTCTTCCGCCATGACCTGGACCCGAACCTTGGCGGTGCCAGGCCCAACCACGCCCAGCAGCTCGGCGCTGCGGCGCGACAGGTCGATGATGCGGTCATTGACGAAGGGGCCGCGGTCGTTGATGCGGACCTGGATCTGGCGCCCGTTCTCGAGATTGGTTACCCGGACCAGGGTCGGCATGGGAAGGGTCTTATGGGCCGCCGTCATGGCGTTCTGGTCGTATTCCTCGCCATTGGCCGTCTGGTGGCCGACGAAGCCGGGGCCGTACCAGGAGGCGATGCCCGTCTGGTCGTAGTTGTAGTCCACCGCCGGGTAGTACCAGACCCCGTCGACTTGATAGGCATTGCCGACTTTGTACTTGGAATAGGGAGCGGAGGCTTGGCCCACCCCCTTCGACTGATTGACGACGAAGGTGGTCTCCGCGCACCCGCTCAAAAGCAGGCCAAGCACCAAGCAGGCCGTGCGAAACCACATCTTGTTGTGATCAGAATCCCGCCAACCACTGGCCGTTGTAGGTTATCCGCTGACGAGCCGATCCGCAAGAAGGCCGACAGAGGCCGCGAAGAAGGTCGAGCGGTTCCACCTCATCAGGGCCTTGAAGTTGCCGTAGACCAGATAGGCCGGCCCGGAGGATCCATCGGGGGCTACCAGGGAAGCGGGAAAGGCCGTCTGCGGCAGGGCGCTGCCGTCCGGATTGCGGATGCCCAGCCTCTCCCATTCGCCGAGCGATTTCTCGATCTTGAGGCCGATGAGCTTGGAATCGAAGCCGGGCGGCAGGCGCACCTGGCGGCCCCAGGTCTGGTCGGCCCGCCAGTGGAGCTTCGTCAGGTAGTTGGCGATGGAGGCGAAGACATCCCCCTCATCTGTCCAGATGTTCCGCTGCCCCTTGCCGTCGAAGTCGACGGCGTAGTGGAGATAGCTCGAGGGCATGAACTGGCATTGGCCCATGGCGCCGGCCCAGGAGCCCGTCATGGCCGCGGGTGTCACATCGCCATGATCGATGATCTTCAGGGCATCGATGAGCTCGGCACGGAACATCTCGGGCCGCGTGCTGCCATAGGCCAAGGTCGCCAGGGCAGCGACAACGGGATAGCCGCCGGTGACCCGTCCGTAGTCGGACTCGACCGCCCAGAGGGCGACGATGAAGCGCGGCTGGACGCCATAGGCCGCGCCGACCCTCTTCAAGAGATCGGCATATTGCTGCATCCGGGCCCGCCCATCGGCGACGCGCTTCTCGCTCACCACCTTCGGCAGATATTGCGCGAAGGTCATGGTGAATTCGGGCTGGTTGCGATCCTTGTCCAGCACATCGGCCATGGGCTGCAGCCCCGCAAGCGCCGCCGCGAGCGTCTGCTGGGAGATGCCCTTGGCGGCCGCGTCCTGCCGAACGCCCTTCAGCCAGTCCTGGAAGGGGTCGGCCGCAGCGGCGCGACCGAGCAGCAGCGCGGAGATCAGGGCAGCGAGAAAAGCGAGCCGCATCCTCATGGCCAGCTTGTCCCATAGATTCGCGCCTTCGCAAAGCGCGGAGCAGGCTTCTTCTCGCGCTCTATCGATGTTCGTGCAGGAACCCGATCAGGAGCCGCGGAGGATGACGTCAGCCGGGGCCGGGAAAATAGCTCTGGCTATGGCCGAGCAGCCCGTTGGCGAGCATGCCGATCCATTCCTTGAGGCCGAGAGTGAGCAGATCCAGATGCGTGGCGAAGTCGATATCGATGCCGCCATCCATCTGCCCGGTTCCCGTCCGATAGTCGACGGGATCGGGGACGACTGGCCAGCCCTGGGCACGGAACAGGCCGACGGCGCGCGGCATATGATAAGCCGAGGTGATGAGGATCCAGGTCTCGCCCGGCGCGGGACGGACGAGCTCCTTGCTGTCGGCCACGTTCTCGAAGGTGTTGCGCGACTGGCGCTCGAAGATGACGCGGCCGATATCCACCCCCATCCATTGCAGGACCTCCCGTGCGGCATCGGCCTCGCGGAAGCGGCCCTCATCCAGGCTGAGGCCACCGCCGGTATAGACCAGCTTCGCCGCGGGATAGCGGCGCGCGAGATCGGCGAAGGCGATGAAGCGCTCCGCGGAATCGTTGACCGTGGGCTGGCGGCGCTCGGCGGTGAGCAGCGTGCTGACCCCGCCGCCCAGCATGATGATCCCATCGACATGCTCGGGGAGCTGCGTCAGGGGTGGAAAGCGGTTCTCCAGCGGCCTCAGGAGCCAGTCGCCGACCGGCGCTACAGCGATGACAGCCATCAACAGGGCAAGCAGGACGATGACGCGGCGCCCCAGGCGCCGCCAGCGGGTGAAGAGCAGCACCGCCCCCAGCAATGCCAGCAAGGCCAGCAGATTCCCTGGCTGGGCCACAAGCCAGAAGGCCTTCGACAGGGCATAGATCAAGCCGGGCACCTATCCGGGCAATGCCGGCATCAGATGCTGTCGTCGACGCAGCGCATATAGGCCCGCCAGGAGAAGGGCCCGCCCACCTGACCGAAGGAGGCCTCCGCCTCGCATGCCTTGTCGAGATCGCTGTCGATATGGGTGATCTGGGCCCGCGCCTCAGCGACCTTCTCCGATCGCCGGCACGCCGCGGCCACATCGTAATCGGCATAGCCCGCTGACTCGGCGCGCATCACGCAATAGGCCTGGGAGCGGAAATCCCGCGAGGCGACATGGGGCGGCGGCGCACTCGCGCAGGCCGCGAGCCCGAGCAGGCAGGCGATAGCGATGCCGTGGCGAAGCGAAGGACGTGCCATGAGACCCGTAATTCCGCGAACCGCTGAGCCACTATACGCGCGGAACGGCGGGACTTCGTCAAGCCCGGAGCGAGCCTCCGAGCGAGAGTTCCAGCGGGTCGAATTACCCGAGGCCCGTCATCTTCCTGTCATCTGGCCGCACCACCGCCGCCCGCCCGCGCGCGCCATGGTATCATGCTGGTGAATACGCCGTCCCGATGGATCAGCCCGTGCAGCAGGGCCGCGCCGAGATGGGCGAGGAAGGTGGCGAACAGCAGATACGCCAGATAGGTGTGGAGATGGCGCAGCTCCGCGGCCAGCATGGCGTCATGGGGAAGGATCGGCGGCAGATCGAGCGAGCCGAAGAGGACGATCGGATAGCGCGCGGCCGACAGCATTCCCCAGCCGATGAGCGGCATCGCGAACATCAGGGCATAGAGCACCCAATGGGACGCCTTGGCGGCGAGCTTCTGCCAGAGCGGCATATGAGCGGGCAGCGGTGGCGGCGGGTTCAGCAGCCGGTTCACGAGGCGGATCGCGACCAGGATCAGGATCGCAATCCCGATCGGCTTGTGGATCGAGACCAGCAGGGCATAGCGCTCGGAGACCGAGGAGACCATGCCGACGCCGATGAAGAGCATGGTCAGCACAAGAACCGCCATCAGCCAATGCAGGAGCCGCGAAAAGACAGTGAATTGCGTTTGCCCGGTCATTGTCCGGCTCCGATGCCCATCGCGGGAGTCGTGACCGCGCTCGGCTCCTTGACCTCGCCGGCGCGCCGCTCATAGGAGACCGCATAGACGGCGGAACGGGCGCTGAGCAGAGGATCATCGGAGAGCGCGATGCCGGCGGGAAGAACCGTCGGATCGAAATTGACGTCACGGCAGACTCCCGCCCCCTCGCCCACCAGCCGCTCGACCGTCAGGGTCCCGACATCGACCTTCTCCCGATCCGCAGGCCAGGCGAGGGTCGCATCATTGGTCGGGTCACTGGGCTGGCCGATGGTCACGATCAACCGCCATTGCAGCGGCCCCTTGGCGATGCGGGCGATCAAAGCATCGA
>DATFRE010000072.1:0-10784 GCA_035263545.1 Dongiaceae bacterium | reverse complement strand
CGCCCAGCCCTTCTTCTCGAAGTGATGATGCAGCGGGGCCATGCGGAAGACGCGCCGGCCCGTGAGCTTGAAGGAGGCCACCTGGACGATGACCGAGACGGTTTCCAGCACGAAGAGCCCGCCGATGATGACGAGGACCAGCTCGTGCTTGGCGACGACGCTGATCGCCCCCAGCGCGCCGCCGCTGGCGAGCGAGCCCGTATCGCCCATGAAGACCATGGCCGGCGGCGCGTTGAACCAGAGGAAGCCCATGCCGGCACCCACCAGCGCCCCGCAGAGCACCGCGAGCTCGCCGGAGCCGGGGATGTAGTTGATCTGCAGATATGTCGCGAAGACCAGATTGCCGGCGAGATAGGCGATGAGGACGAAGCAGCCGGCGACCACGATGATCGGGCCGATCGCGAGCCCGTCGAGCCCATCGGTCAAGTTCACGGCGTTGGAGGCGCCGATCATGACCAGAGCCGCGACTGGCAGATAGAACCAGCCGATATGGACCAGGAGTGCCTTGAAGAAGGGGACCGCGAAACCGTCATCGAGCGGGGCTGGGGAAAGCCGCATGATGGCGTAGGCGGCGATCAGGCTGATGGCGAGCTGTCCGATGAGTTTACGCCGTCCTGGCAGGCCCTTGCTGTTGCGCCGGGTCAGCTTCAGGAAGTCGTCGGCGAAGCCGATGAGGCCGAAGCCGGCGGTGACGAACAGCACGACCCAGACATAGCCGTTGCGCAGATCGGCCCAGAGCAGGGTGCTGAGGGTCAGCGCGAAGAGGATCAGCACGCCACCCATGGTGGGCGTGCCCTTTTTGGTGAGCAGATGGGATTCCGGCCCGTCGCTGCGGATCGGCTGGCCCTCGCGCTGCTTGCGCTTCAGCCAGCGGATGGTGGGCGGACCCAGCAGGAAGCTGATGAGGAGCGCCGTCATCACCGCTCCGCCGGTCCGGAAGGTGAGGTAGCGGAACAGGTTGAAGACGATGGTCTCGCCGGAATAGGGCGCGAGGAGGTTATAGAGCATCGCCGCCCCCGCTCAGTGACCGTTGGCCGCGCGGGCGCGCGTGCTGCCCCGGTCGGCGCCGAGATCGAGATGCAGCAGGGCTTCCACGATCGGCGCCATCCGGGTGCCGAGCGATCCCTTGACCAGGATCACATCGCCGGGTCTGACGGCCGCCAGCACTGCGGGAATGATCGCCTGGGAGTCGACGGCGTAGGCGCCGCGGCGCGCGCGGGGCAGTGCCTCGTGGAGCGCCTTCATCACCGGCCCGCAGGTCAGCACCAGATCGACGCCTGCCTCGGCGATGGAAGGTGCGAGTGCGGCGTGGAGCGCCGCCGCCGTCTCGCCCAGCTCGCGCATATCCCCGAGCACGGCGAGGCGGCGGCCACCGGGACCCGGCTCGGCGGAAGCCAGCACGGCAAAGGCGGCGCGCATGGCCGCGGGGCTCGCGTTGTAGCTCTCGTCGATCAGCTCCAGCGTGCCGCCGCGGAGCGAGACCTTGCGGCGCTGTCCGCGGCCCTTGGGTGGGGTGAGGGCGGCAAGCGCCCCGGCCGCAAGCCCGGTATCGAGCTCGAGCGCGGCGACCGCCCCCAGCACGGCGAGGCTGTTCTGCACCCAATGCCGGCCGGGCGCGCCCAGCCGATAGTCGATCTGTCGCCCCAGCACCTCGACGCTGACTTCGCTGCCCAAGGCGCCAAGCCTGCAGTCGAGCAGGCGGATGGCAGCGCCCGGATGCTCGCCGAACCCCAGGATGCGGCCGATGCTCCGGCGCCGCGCGTGGTCCGCGAGGCGATCGAACTGGGCGTTGTCCTGATTGAGCACGGCGGTCCCGACCGTGGTCATGCCCTCGAAGATCTCGGCCTTGGCATCGGCGATGGCCGCAATGGAATCGAAGAACTCGAGATGGGCCGGCTCGATGGTGGTGATGACCGCCACATCGGGCTGGACTATGCGCGAGAGCGGCCCGAGCTCGCCGGCATGGTTCATGCCGAGCTCGAACACGCCGAGCGGAACATCGCTCGGCAGCCTGGCGAGGCTGAGGGGCACGCCCCAGTGATTGTTGAGGCTGCCTTCATTGGCGTAGGTCTCGCCTTGGGTCGAGAGCGCGAGGCGGAGCGGTTCCTTCGTGCCGGTCTTGCCGACGCTGCCGGTGACCCCGACGACCCGTGCGTGACTGCGGGCGCGCCCGGCAAGGCCGAGGCCGGTCAGCCCGGCCAGGGAATCGCTCACCATCAAGAGCGGTGCATCGGCGCCCGTGCCCAGGGTGGGACGATGCACGAGCGCCGCGACCGCCCCTTTGCCGAGCGCGGCTGCGACGAAGTCATGGCCGTCGAAGCTCGGCCCCTGCAGCGCCACGAAGAGCTCGCCCGGCTTCACGCTGCGGCTGTCGATGGAGACGCCCTCGGCGCGCCAGTCGGTGCGCCCCAACAGGCGTCCGCCGGTTGCGGCCCGGGCTTCGGCGGCGGTCCAGTCGAGGCTCATCGCATCGCCTCCGCGGCAGCCTGCGCCTCGGCGCTGTCGTCGAAGGGATAGGTGACGCCGGCGACGGTCTGGCCGGTCTCATGGCCCTTGCCGGCGATGACCAGCAGATCCTGGGGTCCGAGTTCGCCGACGGCCTGGCGGATCGCGCGTCGCCGATCGCCGATCTCGATGGCGCCCGGGGCGCCGGCCAGGATCTCGCGGCGGATCGCCGCCGGATCCTCGCTGCGCGGATTGTCGTCGGTGACGATGACACGATCGGCGAGCCGCGTGGCGACCTCGCCCATCAGCGGACGCTTGCCCCGGTCGCGGTCGCCGCCGCAGCCGAAGACGACCACGAGCCGGCCGCGGGTATGAGGACGGAGCGCCGTGAGCACCGCTTCCAGCGCGGCCGGCTTGTGGGAATAGTCGACATAGATCGGCGCGCCATTCGGGTGATCGGCCACATGCTCGATGCGGCCATGAACACCGGTGAGCCGCGGCACGACCGCTATCACATGCTCGACTGATTCGCCGCAGGCGATTGCGAGACCCATGGCTGCCAGCAGATTGTCGGCCTGAAAAGCGCCGGCGACGGGAAAGAAAAGACCCTCCCGCTGGCCGAAGGCCTCGACGACCAGGCGCTGCCCCTCCGCCTCGGGCTGCTGCTCGGCCAGCCTGAGATCGCTGCTGCGGTTTCGTCCGAAAGTGATCACACGATGTCCCTGGCCGCGGCTGGCGGCCAGCAGCGTCTCGTATTCCGGTGCGTCGCGGTTGAGCACCGCGCCGCCGCCCGGCGCTGTCACCTCGGCGAAGAGCCGCGTCTTGCTGGCGAGATAGGCGGCCATGGTGCCGTGATAGTCGAGATGGTCGCGGCTGAGATTGGTGAAGGCCGCGGCCGTCACCTCGACCCCGTCGAGGCGGTATTGGTCGAGGCCGTGGGAGGAGGCCTCCATGACCAGGTGGTCGATGCCAGCCTCGGCGAGGCCCGCCAGCCGGCGATGCAGGTCGATGGGATCAAGCGTGGTCAGCGAGAGATATTCGCTGCCCTCGGGTGCGACGATGCCGAGCGTGCCGAGGCTCGCGGCGCGCCGGTCGAGCAGCGCCCAGATCTGCCGGGTGAATTCGGCGGTCGAGGTCTTGCCGCTGGTGCCCGTGACCGCGGCGATGGTCCGCGGCTGGCGGCCATAGAAGCGTGCGGCCATCAGCGCCAGGCGTCGGCGCGGGTTCTCGTCGGCGACCAAGGCGATGCCCGCGGGCACTTCGGTGCCTTCCGGCGCCAGCACGGCGACGGCGCCGTTGGCGGCGGCCTCGGCGATGAAGCGGCGGCCGTCGAGCTTGCTGCCCGGCAGAGCGGCGAAGAGGAAACCTGCCTCGATCTTACGCGAATCGGCCGAGAGTCCGCGGATCTCGACCTCGAGTCCTGTCGTCACGCTTCGGCCCTCCCTGGGCCCACGCAAGAGTTCACTCAGCCGCATTCGCCGTGGCGCTTACCTGCGTCAGCAGCTCGTTCTTCGCCTCGGGCGCGTCCTTCGGGATCGGCGGGAGGCCCAGCATCGGCGCCATCCGCTGCACGACCCGGCTGACCACCGGGGCCGCCACCCAGCCGCCGGTGGCGAAGCCGTAGGAATGCGCATTCGGATGCGGCTCATCGACCATCACGAACACCACGTAGCGCGGGGCACTCATGGGGAAGGCGCCGATGAAGGAGGCCAGCCGCGCATTCGGCTCGTAGCCATGCCCCTTCTGCTTCTGCGCGGTGCCGGTCTTGCCGCCGACGAGATAGCCCGGCGCGTCGGCCGACTTGCCGGTGCCCGCCTGGACCACTAGACGCAACAGCTCGCGCATCTTGCTGGAAGTATCGGGCGAAATGACGCGCTGGCCGTCGCTCACCTCGTCGGGCGCGCGCTTGATCAGGGTTGCCGGCCGGATGAGGCCGCCATTCACCATCGCGGCCACGGCGGAGACCACATGCACGGCGCTGACGGCGATGCCCTGGCCGAAGGCGATGGTCATGCTGTTGATCGGGCGCCAGTCGGCGGGGTATTGCGGCTTGCCGAGCTCGGGCAGCTCGAGGCTCACCGGGCGCAGCATGCCGAACTTGGCCATGAAGGCCTTCTGGGCCTCGATGCCGATGACCATGGCCATGCGCGCCGCACCGATATTCGAGGAGTACATGAAAACCTCGGGCACCGAGAGCGCGCGATGCATCGGCTCGAAATCATGGATGGTGTAGCGGCCGATCTGGATCGGATGGGCAGCATCGAAGGCGTCGGTCATCTTGATCTTGCCGCTGTCCAGCGCCATGGCGGTGTTCAGCGTCTTGAAGGTCGAGCCCATCTCGTAGACGCCGAGGGTGGCGCGGTTGAAGCGTTGATCGGGATTGGCGCTGTTGATCTGGTTCGGGTCGAAGTCCGGCAGCGAAACCAAGGCCAGGACCTCGCCGGTCTGGGCATCGAGGACGATGCCGGCGCCGCCGATGCCGGTGAAGTCGTCGATGCCGCGCTGCAGTTCCTGGCGCAGGATCTGCTGGATGCGGACATCGAGGGAGAGCTGCACCGGGTGGCGCCCGCCGGCGAGCACGTCGTCGAAGGACTGCTCGATTCCGCCCAGCCCCTTGTTGTCGATGTCGGTGAAGCCGACGACATGGCTGGTGAGGGAGCCCATGGGATAGGCGCGGCGCTCGCCGGCCTGGAAGTAGAGCCCCATGATCCCGAGGCGGGTGACGTCGTACTCCTGGCGCGGCGTCAGATTGCGCTGAAGCCAGACGAAGCTCTTATCGGTGCTGAGCTTGGCCTTGAGCTCGGCGACGCTGAGCTCGGGGATCGTGGCGGCGATCTCCTTCGCCGCCTCGTCCACATTCTTGATCTGGCGCGGATTGGCGAAGAGAGAGGCGGTCTGCAGGCTGGTCGCCAGCACGACGCCGTTGCGATCCACGATATCGGCGCGCTCGGCGACGGGGGCTGCCAGCGAGGGCTGCTCGGCGGTGCGGGGATCGATGCCGTCCTCGAACAGCGTGACATCGACCAAGCGCCCGCAGATGGCGATGAAGGCCAGCGCGAAGAGAGCGGCGCCGATCAGGAGGCGCGAGCGGCCGGTTTCCAGCGCCTTCTTGGTCGACCCGTCGAGCTGCACGATCTCCTCGCGCCGCGGCGGCAGGGGGTCGGCATGACGCGGGCTGCAGGGACCGGGGCTGCCACCGAACGGGCTCATGGCGTCACCTTGGCGACGAAGGTGACGGCGCCGAGCTGCGTCAGCAAAGCAAGGACCGAGGCATCGCCGCTATTGGCGGCCTGCTCCACCGTGGCTGTCGCCCGCGGCGGCAAGGTATCGAAACGCACGATCTGCACGCCGGCGACGGGAGCCAGATCGAGATAGCGGCGCGCGAGGTCGGCCAGGCGATGCGGGTCGTTGAGATGCGCCCATTCGGCGCGCAGGATCTGGATCTGGTCGCGGTCGTTCTGGATCTCGTGAAAGAGATGCGCGAGCTCCTGCTCCTGGCCCTGGACGCGGTATTTCAGCTGGAACAGGCCGAAGCCCGCGAGCGCCACCAGGCCGAGCCACAGAAGGGTGCCGGGGCGGATCATGCGGCCTCCCGCATCGCGCCCCAGGGCGGAGCCTCGCTGCGCTCGGCCCCGCGCAGCCGGGCGGAACGAGCGCGCGGGTTTTGCGCGACCTCCGCCTCGCCAGTCACGGCCTCATCGCCTGGGCAGCGTCGGAAACTGGGCGCCATCTCCCGGCCACCGGCCGGGAGATGGCGTGAGGCCTGCGGCGAGCGTCCCGACCGCCGCCGCAGGAATTGTTTCACCCGACGATCCTCGAGGGAATGGAAGGAGACGACGGCGAGCCGGCCGCCGGGCTTCAGCAGCGCTTCGGCGCCGACGAGGCCGCGGTCGAGCTCGCCCAGCTCGTCATTCACCGCGATGCGCAGCGCCTGGAAGCTTCGCGTCGCCGGATCGATGGCGCTCTGCCCCCGGCCGCCCTGCCGCTTGGGGCCGGTGACGCTGTGGACGACGGCGGCCAGCTCGCCGGTGCGGGTGATGGGTGCCTCGCCACGGCTGCGGATGATGGCGCGCGCGATGGCGCGCGACCGTTTCTCCTCGCCATAACGGAACAGGATGTCGGCGAGCTCCGTCTCCGGAAGGCTGTTGACGAGATCGGCGGCACTCGGCCCCTCGCGTCCCATGCGCATATCCAGGGGCCCGTCGGCGCGGAAGGAAAAGCCGCGCTCGGCCTGGTCGAGCTGCATGGAGGAAACGCCCAGATCGAGCGCGACGCCATCGGCAGCGGTGACGCCTTCGGCGGCGAGGAGATCGGTCATCTCGCCGAAGCGGCCCTCGATGAGGGTCAGACGCCCGGCGAACCGGTCGGCGAGGGTGGCGCCATCGGCGATGGCGCGGGGATCGCGATCGATGCCCAGCACACGGCAATCGGCGGATTCGAGGATGGCGCTGCTGTAGCCGCCAGCGCCGAAAGTGCCGTCGACATAGATGCCGCCGTCGCGGGGCGCGAGCAGCCTCAGCACTTCGGCCAGCAGCACGGGGCGATGGCGGGGCGCGCTCATTCAGCACCTCCCGCGCCCGGGCCCCGGCGCGGCAGGGTCCGGCCCTTTTCCAGCGCGCGCCGGCGGGCCTCGGCCTTGTAGGCGTCGAGCGAGGAGGGATCCCAGATCTCGAAGGTGCTGCCGCGACCCACGAAGGCCGCGAGCTCGCCGATACCGGCATGCTCGGTCAGCGCCGGCGGCAGGATGATGCGCCCCTCGCCGTCAAAGGGGAGCTGCTTGGTATCACCGAACAAGGTCGCTGTCAGGTCGTCATGCTCATCGGAGAAGAGGTCCACGCCGCCGAGCTGCTTGTTGATCTGGTCGAGCCAGTCGAGGCTGCCGCACTGGATCGCGCGATGCTTGAAGGAGGGCAGCGCTGCGATTCCCTGAAAGCCTTGGGAGGCAAGCTGCTGGCGATAGGGCGCCGGGACCGAAACGCGCCCTTTTCGGTCGAGCTTGTTGACGAATGTGTCCAGGAACAAAGCCATGACGCGTCGGCCGTTCCGACCCCCCTCCCATCGCCCACCCGACAGCTCCATCTGCGGGGCCGACGAAATCTCGGGCGTCCCGGCCAAAAACTCCCCGCCGCCGGGACGGTATGCGGGTATTCATGGGATATCATGGGATCTTATGGGGGTCAATGGGATTACATAGTAAAACCGTGGTATTTCCGGGCGTTGCGACGATCTTGGCATGGGTTATGGCCATCTGCGGAACAAAACAAGACCGCGTTGCTTGCCGATCGCCATGCTTAGACCTCGCCGCGACAATGCTCGCAAGACAATGGGGCGAAATCATGTTCTTTTTCCGTTCCGGTGGACGCGGAGCGGGATAGGAAAAGATGCCAGGCGGCCTATAAGCCGGGTTCTGTCCCGGCCCTTGCGGGCCGGGGATGACCATTCCTCTGGGACGTCCGTTGCCGGACGCCTCGCGCGACCTACCCGGGCGGCGGCGGCGGAAACGCGCCTCGCCGGCGCCGGTCCCGAAGGACCGGTCGGCCGGCCGCCCCTATGCGGTCTTGCTCCCGGTGGGGTTTGCCATGCCGCTGCCGTCGCCGGCGGCGCGGTGCGCTCTTGCCGCACCCTTTCACCCTTGCCGGCGGCATCCGAGGATGGGCGCCGGCGGTCTGCTCTCTGTGGCACTTTCCCTGGGGTCGCCCCCGCCGGGCGTTACCCGGCACCGTGTTTCCGTGGAGCCCGGACTTTCCTCCCCCCGGCCCGAAGGCCGGAAAGCGGCCATCCGGCCGTCTGGCGGCTGTTAGCTAAGCGCTCGCGCGCGCGCCGTCAACCAAGGCGTTGCACGACTCCATGCAGGAGGGCCGCCGTATCTGCATCCGCCCGCCCGTCGATCAGGGCCGGGCGGAAATGGCGCTGGAAGGCCTGGAGCGCACCGCTGGTCGCCGCGTCGAGCTCGCCGCTGGGCTCGACCTCATAACCGTAGCGCGCCAGCGCGCGCTGGACCGAAGCCAGATCGACCGGACCTGGCGCCGGCGCGGGCCAGAGGCCGATGCCGGCCTCGGCGAGAGCGTGCCAGTCGAAGAGCTCGCCGGGATCGATCTTGCGCGAGGGCGCCACGTCGGAATGGCCGAGCACGCGGGAGGCGGGGATCGGGTGGCGGCCGAGGATCTCCCGCCCGAGCTCGATCAGCGCTGCCATCTGCGGTTGTGGAAAGGCCCGGTAGCCGAAGTCATGACCGGGATTCACCAGCTCGATCCCGATGGAGATCCCGTTGATGTCGCGCTCCCCGGCCCAATAGCTGACGCCGGCATGCCAGGCGCGGCGGGATTCCTCCACCAGGCGGTGAATCAGTCCGTCCTCCTCGATCAGATAGTGGCTGCTGACCTTGGCCGCGGGATCCCGGAGGCGCTGGCGCGCGGCCTCGGCATCACGCATACCGGTGTAGTGCAGCAGCAGGATGTCGATCGCCTTGCCGGCCGGCCGCTGGTCGTGATTGGGCGACGGGCTCTCGACGATCCGTCTCATATCGAGCGTCCGATCGCGATCGCGGCGAAACCGGAGTCCTGCGCCTCGGTTTCCGCAATCAATCGGTGGTTGTGGCCAGGATGAGGCGCCGTCACGATGCGCTCTCGCGGCCCGCGGCTTCGAGCGCTTCGCGCTTGCCCTCGAGTTCGAGCCAGCGTTCCTCGGCCGCCGCCAGCTCCCGCTTCGCCGTGGCAAGGCGGGCCGCCTTGGCCTCGTAGCCGGCGCGGTCGCGGCCGTAGAGCGCGGGATCTGCCAACGCCTGCTCCAGAGCCGCGATATCGCCATGCAGCCCTTCGATCGCGGTCGGCAGCGCATCGAGCTCACGCTGCTCCTTGTAGCTCAGCCGCTGAGGCATGCGCGGCCGGCGCTCGAGCGCCGGGCCCGCGGATGTCCGCGCGGATGTTGGTTTCACCGGCGGGGCTTTTCGCAGAGCCCCCGGGGGCAGGTCCGAATAGCCGCCCGCATGCTCGATTGCGCTGCCGTCGCCCGTCATGACGATGACGGAGGCGACGAGCCGGTCGAGGAAGTCGCGATCATGGCTGACCAGCAGGACGGTGCCGTCATAGTCGGCCAGCGCCTCCTCCAGGAGATCGAGCGTCTCGAGGTCCAGATCATTGGTGGGCTCGTCCATGACCAGCAGATTGCTCGGACCCGCGAACAGCCGGGCGAGCAGCAGCCGGGCGCGCTCACCGCCGGACAGGCGCGAAACCGGCATCAGCGCCTGGCGCTCGTCGAACAGGAACTCGCGCAGATAGCCCACCACATGCTTCTGCACGCCGCGCACCATGATGCTGTCGCCGCCGGCCGGCGCCAGCGTCTCCCACAGGGTCGCATCCTCCGCCAGCGGGGCGCGCCTCTGGTCGAAATAGGCGGGGATCAGATTGGTGCCGTGGCGGATGCTGCCGGAATCCGGCGCGATTTCGCCCAGCAACAGCTTCAGCAGCGTGGTCTTGCCGGCGCCATTGGGGCCGATGATGCCGATGCGGTCGCCGCGCAGGATGCGGGTGGAGAAATCCTTCAGTAGCACACGGGCCCCGAAGCGTTTCGCGAGATCCACCGCCTCGATGACGAGCTGACCGCTGGCGGGTGCCGTCTCGCTTGCGAGCCTCGCGCGCCCGGGCCGGAGAATGCGCTGGGCGCGCTCCGCCCTCAGCGCCTGCAGCCGCCGGCGCCGGCCTTCATTGCGGCTGCGCCGTGCGGTGACGCCCCGCAGATACCAATAGGTCTCGGTGGCGATGCGCTTCTCCAGGCGCTGCGCCTCACGCTCCTCGCGCTCGATCAAATCCTGCGACCAGGCTTCGAAGCGCTCGAAGCCGGCATCGAGCTCGTGCAGCCGGCCGCGATCGAGCCAGAGCACACGGGTCGAGAGCCGGCGCAGGAAAGCGCGGTCGTGGCTGACGAAGAGGAGCGCACCTTGGAAGCCCAGCAGCATCTCTTCGAGCCATTCGATGGTCGGTAGGTCGAGATGGTTGGTAGGCTCGTCCAGCAGCAGGAGGTCGGGATCGCCGGCAAGCGCCCTGGCAAGCCCGGCGCGCCGGCTCTCGCCGCCGGAGAGCCCGGCGGGGTCGCGTGTCCCGTCGAGCCCGAGGCGATCGAGCAGCGCCGCGACCCGATGAGCCTCCGCCCCATCCGCGCCGACGAAATCGGCGAGGTTGGCGAAGCGCGTGAAATCGGGCTCTTGGGCGAGGAGGCCGATGCGCAGGCCCGGCTGCAGGAAGCAGCTGCCGGCATCGACCTCCATGGAGCCTGCGAGGAGCTTCAGAATCGTCGACTTGCCGGAACCATTGGCGCCGACCAGCGCGACCCTCTCGCCACGC
>DATFRE010000071.1:0-6223 GCA_035263545.1 Dongiaceae bacterium | reverse complement strand
GTTGTACACGCGGTCATACCGCAGGACATTCTCCTGGTCGGAGTCCTTGAGAAACCCGCGATGTGATGATGAAGCGGGGGCTGGCGAATCGCGATCCGGTGAAGTCATTTTTGACCTCCAACCCAGACGATCGGAACACTTACAATCTTATGACAACTTGTTCTTCATTGCGAGACCCGACAGGTACAAGCGTCTCGACAAGAGAGACGGTGGCACGCACATTGTCGCGGCAATGGTCGATGCAATCACGTGATCCGGCCGTGTTCGACGTCTTTTTCCAGCACTTCGCCGGTGAATTCCGCGACTGCCCTAACGAGTGTCCAGTGACGGCCTGTCAAAGCATGGGCTGGGTTCGACAAATCAAGGAGCTCGCCACGGTAGCGCGGGCCGCCCTCGGCGTCCTCCCGGCGACCGGTGAATTCAATGAAGACGACATCCGGCGCTTTGCGCTTAGAGACTCTCAAGCCGTCGGCTGACCGTCCCCATCCAGCAGATAGATCAGGCGCAGCGGGACGGCGGCGGTCTCGCTCGCGGCGAGCCAGAGGGAGGTGAGCAGGCCCATCTTGCGCGGCTGGCGCTGCCAGAGGCCCCGGGCGTGATCGACGAAGAGCGCGCAGCCCTTGGGGTATCGTTCACCGAGATCGCGCAGGCATTCCTCGGCCGCATCCCAGTTCTGGCCGTAATAGGGCGGGAAGGCAAGCGCCCGGCCGAGGGCCGCGAGCAGATCGGGCCCATCCTTGATGGTGGCGCCGTCGATTGCCGCCCGGGCGAGGCCGTCCCGGGTGATCTCCTCCAGCAATGCGGGCAGCACCGAAACCTGGGCGAAGCGGACCGCGACGCTCATCTTATGCGCCAGAAGCTGCGGTAGTGGTCGTCGGTGTAATAGGCCTCGCCCTGGCTGCCCATCACGATGCGCCGGGCGCCGCGATCCGGAGAGCCGGGGGTCGGCACGGTGTATTCGTGATAGTAGCCATGGGCTTCCGCCGGCAGCAGGTGCTCGCGATTGCTGAACACCGTGCCGTCCTGGCGATAGGGGAATGGGCCGCCGGCATCGATCAGGGCTAGTGTCTGCTGGATCGCGCCGCGTTCCTCGGCGGGATAGCTGTCGAGGGAGACCCGCGTGCCCGCATCCGCCAGCAGGAGCGGTGCGGGTACGGCACTGGCGCCGGCAAAGACGGGGCCGAGAAAGGCCGCCAGGACAAGAAGGATGCGCGCGAGGCGCGATGCGCGGGTCTGGAGGTCCATGATCCCCTCTAGAGCGAAGAGCCCGCGCACTCGCCCGAGACGCGGCTAGGGTTCACTGGGTATCTGTGTCGAGGCGCAGGAGAAGGTGTTTAGTGGTTTGACATTGCTATGGCAAAATGAGAGGGCACCGGTTTGGTCAATACCCCACCAGGGAGGGGCGCCCCCCGTTTCGATCAGGCTGTTTGAGGAGCTATGCGGCACAACCTGACCAACCGGCGGTGAGCCACTTGTCAGCATTTGCGCTTTGCATTTGACGGACACCACCGAAGGGCCGGAAGTCATTTTTGTTACGGCTTGGCAGTACGCGACCCCTGGTTTGCTTTCGTTTATCACCACAGCTCTCCATATGGTTTCGAGCTGAGCACCCTCGGGCTTCGACGTCGCATAAGGAACAATGTTGTATTGATCTGCGGCGGCGGATGCGATTGGGAGCGCCGCCATCAAGAGCGCGATTAAAGTTCTCATTTTTTCCCCTCGTTTGCTGTCACTTCAGGAACTATCCGGGCAGCCAGAGTCAGAACCTTCATGAGATGGAGCTGTTGCCATCGATCCGCCTCAGCACCCGCCAAGGCCATTTTCGCGCAATTCATCGGTGCTGTCGCGCTACACCTACACAACCACCTGGACTTCGCAGGAGGCTGCGTGGTCATCGGTTGTTCGCGGCCTCAAATTCGAGGCTCGCGCGAAGGCGCTCGAGTTCCTCGAAAAGATGCAGGCTGGGGTACTTTGGGGGTGTTCTCGAATGAATGCGAAAAAAAATGATTAAAGGCCTGCTCTTCGACAAGGACGGCACGATCATCGATTTCTTCGCGACCTGGGCGCCGGCTTATGCCGAGGCGGCGCACCGGCTGGCCGGCGGCGATGCCGCGCTGGCTGAGCGCCTGCTCGTCCTCGGCGGCCATGATCCGGCGACGGGTCGGCTGAAGCCGGAATCCCCGCTCGCCTCGGGCACCAATGCCCAGATCAGCAAGATCTGGGCCGATGCCATCGGCCATGCCGATGTGGAAGGGCTGAACGAAAGCCTGAACAGCTTTTTCAACGCCCACGCGCTGAGCAATGCCCGGCCGGTGACCGACCTGGTCAATCTTTTCGGGCGCCTCAAGAGCCATGGCTTCAAGCTCGGGCTCGCCACCATGGACAGCGAAGCGGCGGCGGAGTCCCAGCTTTCGGCCTTCGGCGTGCGCCGGCTGATGGATTTCGTCTGCGGCTATGATTCCGGCTTCGGCCACAAGCCCGGGCCGGGCATGGTGGAGGGGTTCTGCCGCAGCGCCGGCCTGAAAGCGGGCGAGATCGCCGTCATCGGCGATTCACCCCATGACCTCGACATGGCGCGGGCCGCCGGCGCAGGGCGTGCCATCGGCGTGCTCACCGGCGTCAGCCCGCGCGAGATGCTGAGCCTGCATGCCGATCTGGTGCTGGAGAGCATCGCCGATCTCGAGACGGTGCTCGATCTGCCGGGCTGACGTTAAGCCCCTCAGGGAAGTGCCCAGCCGCCATCGACCCGGAGAGTCATGCCGGTGACGAGCGAGGCAGCAGGCGAGGCGAGGAAGATGACGGCGCCGGCCACGTCCATCGGGTCGCCGAGCCGCCCGAGGGGGATGCGCGCCAGAGTCTCGCGCCGGAAGTTCTCATCGGAGAGGGCGGGGGCCGTGCCGTCGGTCAGGACGAAGGTCGGGGCGACGGCGTTGACGGTCACGCCATGGGGCGCCCATTCATAGGCGAGGCAGCGGGTCAGGTGATCGATGCCGGCCTTGGTCATGCAATAGATCGCCTCGCCCTTGAGGGCGACCTGGCCGGCCTGGGAGCTCATATTGATGATGCGGCCGGATTTGCGCGCGATCATGCGCCGGCCCGCGGCCTGGGCAGCGAAGAAGGTGCCTTTGAGATTGACGGCGAGCGTGGCGTCGAAATCCGCCTCGTTCACATTCTCCGCCAGGTTCTCAGGACCAATGCCGGCATTGTTGAGCAGCACATCGATCCGGCCGAAGGCGGCTTCCGCCGCCGCGGTCGCGCTTTCGATCTGGTCGAGATGCGCCACATCCATCTGCAGCGGCAGCGCCCGGCGGCCGAGCGCCTCGATCTCGCTTGCGAGCTTCTTGCCGCTCGCCGCTTTGGCGTCGCGCAGTCCGAGCGCGATATCGGCACCGGCCTTGGCACAGGCGAGCGCACAGGCGTGGCCGAGGCCGCGCGCCGCACCCGTCACCAGCACGACCTGTCCCGTCAGATCGAAGCGCGGATAGTTCAGAGCCATTGGTCGTTCCCCCGTATTCGCCTCTGCCGTCATTCCCGCGTGATCCCCGGATCAAGCCCGGGCCAAATGCGCGGACAGCCCCGCAGCCCCGCTTACGCGGCAAGGACGAACAATAGAGATACCGATTCTATCCGGGCGGGTGAAGGGCGGCTCAGAATGCCGCGTCGGCGCCCCGGCGACGGCGGCCGGCGCGCCGGCCGCCGGCTGCAGCGGCCTCGGCCGCGGGGACGGCGCCGCCTTCGGCGCCGGCGGTGAGCTTGCCCAGGCGCTGCGCGATCTCGTTCATGCCAGGCCGGTCGCCGGGCACATGGGTCGAAAGCGCGGCCCGCATCGCCGCGATATGGGTCGGCGTGGTGCCGCAGCAGCCGCCGATGATGCGCGCCCCGGCATCGCGCGCCAGGCGCGCGTAATCGGCCATCAGCTCGGGCGTGCCGTCATAGCGGATCTGACCCTCGACGAAGTAGGGAACGCCGCAATTGCCCTTGGCGATGACGACATCGCCTGGCTGCGCAGCAGGGGCCATATTGACGATGGCCGCCACCAGCTCGGCGGCGCCGACGCCGCAATTGGCGCCATAGGCCAGCGGGCGCCGTGAAAGCTCATGCGCGAGCCCGGCCAGCTCCGCCGGCCCGAGACCCATCATGGTGCGCCCGTTGGTGTCGAAGCTCATGGTCGTGACGAAGGGAAGGCCGGTGCTCGCCGCACCCGCGACTGCCGCCAGGACCTCCTCGCGCGCCGACATGGTCTCGATCCAGAGCAGATCGACGCCGCCTTCTGCGAGTGCTGCGGCCTGGTCGGCGAAGGCGGCCGAGGCCTCATCGTGAGTGAGCGCGCCCAGCGGCTGGAAGAGCTCACCCGAGGGGCCGATGGAGCCGCCCACGATCACGGGCCGGCCCGCCTGATCGGCGATGCGCCGGGCGATCCGCGCCGCCTCGCGATTGATCTCGCGCACCTGATCCTGCTTCTGATGCAGCTTCAGGCGATAGCTGCTGCCCCCGAAGGTATTGGTCAGGATGATGTCGGAGCCCGCCTCGACCATGCCGCGGTGAAGCGCCTCGATGCGCTCGGGATGCTCGAAGTTCCAGAGTTCCGGCGCATCGCCGGTCATCAGGCCCATGGCGAAGAGATTCGTGCCCGTGGCGCCATCCGCCAGCAGGAAGGGACGCTCGGCGAGGAGCTGCTGCAATCGATCCGACATGGTCGGAACCTAGTCCCTTGTTTCCGGGGCGGCAAGGGCCGGAGCCGATAGAATTCCTTCCTTGACCAGGTAGTCGAGGATGGCCTCCGCCGCCGCCTCGGGAGTCGGCTGCACGAGGAGCTGGCCGCGTCCGGCCTGCATCTCGGTCGCCGCGCGCAGGCGCTCGGCCGCGCTGCCGCCAGTAGCAATTTTGAGCCGCCGGGGCTTGGGCCGTGCCGGCACCTCCCTGAGATCGCCGGCGGCGCGCGGCGCGGCCGGGGCTTCGATCGTAATGATGCGCCCGGCACGGGCCCGGGCGAAGGCGCTTTGTCGTCCCGGGGTCGCCGCGCGATCGACCGTCAGCACGGCCGGCAGACCCGCGGCCAGGCGCCGCCGGCGGCCGCGCGGCAAAGCCTGGAGGCCTGCGATACCCGCGCCGGCCAGGCTGGCCTCGGCCATGGCAGGCAACAAAGCGGCGCCGAGCCTCTGGGCCAGGAGATAGGGCAGCATGCCGCTGTCTTCGCCTGCCTCCGCGGCGAGGCCCGCAATGACGAGGGCGGGATCGAGGGCTGCGAGATGCTCGGCCAGCGCCGGCAGGATATCGGCGCCCGGCGGCTGGCGCAGCACGGTCAGGGTTTCCAGGCCCATGCCGAGATAATCGGCGAGCGCGGGCTCGGCGGGATCGCCGGCATGGATGGCGTGGAGCCTGATCTCGGGCCCGAGGCGAAGGGCGAGCTCGAGGGCGCGCGCATCGAGATCGGCGCGCCGGCTGCGCCCCGAGGCTGGGTGTCGGCCGATGGAGAGCAGGACAGCGACGTCAAGAGCCATCGCGCCCGCCTTTCAGCCGCTCGCGCGCGAGACGGGCAAGCGCCGGCATCACGAGCTGGGCATCGGCGATGACCGCGAGATCGGCGCGCTTCACCATATCGGCGTGGAGATCGGTATTGACCGCCAGCACCCGCTCGCAGCGGGTGATGCCCTGAAGATGCTGCGTGGCGCCGGCAATGCCGAAGGCGAGATAGCAGCGCGGCTCCACCAGGCTGCCCGAAGCACCCACCTGGCGCCCGCGCGGCAGGAGCCCGGCATCGCAGACCACGCGGCTGCCGCCCTCGGCGGCGCCGAGCGCCGCCGCGACCTCGTGGAAGGCGGACCAATCGGTGACGCCATTTCCGGCGCTGACGATGAAATCGGCCTCGGTGAGAGGCACGGCATTGGGGTCCGTCGCCGCAAGGCCGTTATCGCCGAGGCGGACCGTTCCTGCACGGGAATCGATGGCGGGTAGCGGCCGCGCCTCCCAGAGCGCGCCGCCAGCCGGATCGGCTGCCTCGGGCGACAGCAGGATGATGCGCGGCGGCCGGCGCAGGAAATCGCTGGCGCCGCCATTGCCGCGGCTCGCGGCCTCTTGCGATGACAGGCGCAGCACCCGCACGGCAGGGACCTCGCCGAGGGCAGCGGCGACACGGCGGCCGATATCGCCGCCGGCGACAGGCCTGTCCGCAAACAGGACGTGGCGCGGCGACAACCGCTCGACCGCCGACAGGATCGCCGCC
>DATFRE010000070.1:0-3990 GCA_035263545.1 Dongiaceae bacterium | reverse complement strand
CACAGGGGAGACAGAGGACTGGGAGCGAGGTCAGGGTGATGGCATAGGTGATGCGGATCCATTCGACGTAATTGTCGAAGACCACCCCCTCCCATTCTCGGATCCAGCGCGTCTCCACGTCGAAAGGCGGGGTGATCGCCGCCGGGACCAGCAGCAGGTCGACATCGCGCATGAAGCCCAGCACGCGGTGGTAGAGCCGGCCGCGGGCACGCTCCGCCCGCCCGATATCCTCGGCGGTGAGGCCCCGTCCATGCTCGATGTTCCAGATCACCTCGGGCTTCAGGTGATGGCGGTGATCGGTATATTCCTGGCTCAAGCCGGCGGCGAACCCCGCGGCGCGCAGGGTCTTGAAGATCTCCGGCGCATCGGAGAGCTCGGGCGCGGCCGGCACGATATCGACCCCCTCCCCCGCCAGACGCGCCACGGCGCCATCGACCGCCTCGCGCACTGCGGGCGCCAGGCTGCAGATACCGAGATCCGGCGAATAGGCGACGCGTCGCGGCAAGCGCGGGCGAAGCGCGGCTGCGAGGAAGGGCTCCGCTGGTGCCTCCAGGGAGAGGGGATCCTCATCGCTGCGACCTGCCATGGCATCGAGCATGAGAGCCGCATCGGCGACATTGCGGGCCATCGGCCCTTTCACCGACAGGCTCTCGAAGGGAAACTCCGAAGGCCCGGTCGCGACCCGTCCGGGGCTGGGCCTGAGGCCGACCACGCCGCAGAAGCTCGCTGGCGTGCGCAGCGAGCCGCCGAGATCGGAGCCGGTGGCGAGCCAGACCTGGCCCGCCGCGAGTGCCGCCGCCGACCCCCCGGAGGAGCCGCTGGCGGTCAAATTCGTCTGCCAAGGCGTGCGTGTCGATTCGAAGAGCTGGTTATAGGTATTAGCCCCGGCGCCGAACTCAGGCGTGTTGGATTTCCCGATCACGATCGCCCCCGCCCCTTCCAGCCGCTCGACCATGAGGTCGGAGCGCGCCGGTACATGGGCGGCATAGATGGGCGATCCATAAGTGGTGCGCACCCCGGCCACGTCCTCGAGATCCTTGACCGCGATGGGCAGGCCCGCGAGCAGGCTGCCGGCATTGGCGGAAGCCGCCTCCGCTTTCGCACGCTCGGCGCAGAGGGTGGGCATGGCATGGATCGCGCCGTCGGTGGCGGCGATGCGGGCGAGGGACGCCTCGACCAGGTCCAGGGGGCGGATTTCCCGCCGCTTCAGCAGATCGACGGCCTGGCGCGCCGTCAGGCGCCAGAGCTCCGTATTCGACGTCGGTGCATCTTGCATATCTCGCCTCCCCCAGAAGAAACAATTGTACCTTAGCCTAAGTCGTGACCAGTTCTTCGACCACGATTGCCCGATCCTCCGCGATCTTGTACCTCAACCTTGCCATGACCCTCTACGAGCGTCTTGCCGGAACGCTGCGCGATTTTGCCAAGCTCGAATCCGCTTCGGGCCTGGTCCTGCTGGCGGCCGCCATATTGGCGCTCATCGCCAGCAATTCGCCGCTGTCCCCGCTCTATGACCTTTTCCTCCGGACCCCCGTCGCCATCAGGGTCGGAGCGCTCCATCTCGACAAGCCGCTGCTGCTCTGGATCAACGACGGGCTGATGGCCCTCTTCTTCCTGGTGGTCGGCGCCGAGATCAAGCGCGAGGTGATCGAGGGCGAGCTCTCGAGCATCAGGCGGGCGATATTGCCGGTCCTGGCCGCCCTCGGCGGCATGGCGGTGCCGGCGGTGCTCTATATCCTGGTCAGCCAAGGCGATCGCGACATGCTGGCCGGCTGGGCCATCCCGACGGCGACGGACATTGCTTTCGCGCTCGCCGCCCTCTCCGTCATCGGCAAGGCGGCGCCGCCCAGCCTCAAGGTCTTCCTGCTGGCGCTTGCGATCATCGACGATCTCGGCGCGATCGTGATCATCGCCATCTTCTACACCAGCGAGCTGAGCGCCCTGGCGCTGGGCCTGGCGGCCGGCGTGCTGGCCTTCATGTTCCTCCTGAACCGCCTGGGCGTCAAAAGCGTGGCGCCTTATGCCATGTTGGGGGTCATCCTCTGGGTGCTGGTCCTCAAATCCGGCGTGCATGCGACCCTGGCCGGGGTGGCGACGGCGCTCGCAATTCCCCTCAAAGGCAAAGAGGGCGCCTCGCCGCTGAAGCATGTCGAGCATAGCGTCGCTCCCTGGAGCTCCTTCCTGGTGATGCCGCTCTTCGGCTTTGCCAATGCCGGGCTCAATCTCGCCGGTGTCGGCGTCCAGCATCTGTTTCATGGCGTGGCCAGCGGGATCGCCGTCGGCCTTTTCTTCGGCAAGCAGATCGGCGTCTTCGGCGCCACCTGGCTCGCGGTCAGGCTCGGCCTCGGCGAGCGTCCCCGAGGAGTCTCCTGGAGCGGCATCTACGGCGTCAGCTTCCTGGCCGGGATCGGCTTCACCATGAGCCTCTTCATCGGCACGCTCGCCTGGGGCGACGGCTCCCACGCGGCGGAGATCCGGCTCGGCGTGCTCGAGGGGTCGCTGCTCTCGGCGGTGGCGGGGATCGCCATATTGCTGGCGACGCAGCGGGGTCCGAAGTCCTGAGATTATAACGCCGCAGCCATGCGCCCTGCGCTGAGCCTCCATGGCGAGCGCGAATTCGACACCTCCCGCGCCGCGATGCTATCAACGAGACGCTCTGGGAAGAAACGCGCGCGCGGCGGCTTGAAGAGCGAGCCCGGGGAATCCCGATCAGGCGTCTCGATGGAGAGTCTGCGCCGGGGTGGTGTGCGCGACGGATTGGTGTCGGCTCGGCAATGTCGGTGGCGGTGGAACAACCAGTTTGGCTGCGCAGGGTCACGCAGCCGGGTGCCGCCGTCTTCGCCATCATGTTCGCGCTGAAGTCCCTCTCCCGCTCGACCCTTGCGGCGCTCATCCCCCTCGATCCTCAAAGAGGCGCGCAATGTCAGCCTGGCCTATTTCTGCGTCAGCATTACCGGTTTCTGCGCGAGCTTCGTCATCCCCCTCCTGATCCGGCGCTTTCGCCGGCGCTGGGTTTATACGGCCGGCGTGGTCATGCTGATCTTCTGCGCCGGCGCGCTCGCCACGGCGACTCTTGCCGGCCAGATCGTCGCCATGGTGCTGCGTTCGCTCGCGGCGGCCAGCCTCAACATCACCCTCAGCCTCTATACCCTCGACTATATCCGCAAGCGCGACCTCGTCCGCTCCGAGCCCTTCAAGGCGATGATGAGCGCGGCCTCCTGGACCATGGGGCCGGCGCTTGGTGTCTATCTCTATAGCAAGGTTGGCCATGGCACGGCCGAGCTCCTGAGCGCCGCCGCCGCGGCCGCCCTGCTCTGCTATTTCTGGTATCTGCGCATGCAGGAGAACCCCGCCGTCGCCGCGGCGACGAGGCCGGCGCCCAATCCCTTCCGCAGTGTGCGGCGCTTCGTCCTGCAGCCGCGCTTGCGCCTCGGCTGGTTCATCGCCTTCAGCCGCTCCTGCTGGTGGTCGATGTTCTTCGTCTATCCCTCGATCTACATGGTCCAGAGCGGCAAGGGCGAGCTTGCCGGCGCCGTGCTGCTCTCCCTCGGCAATGCGGTGCTGTTCGGGGCGTCCTATATCGGCAAGCTCGCGCGGACCCGCGGCATAAGGCGCTTCATCATCGCCGCTTTCATCGGCGCCGGCAGCCTCACCATCCTGGCGGCGCTCGCCTATCCCTGGCCCTGGATCGTCGCCGGACTGCTGCTGGCGGGCGCGCTCAATGTCATGATGCTGGACGGGCTCGGCAACATCCCCTTCCTGCGCGCGGTCCGGCCCTTCGAGCGGCCGCAGATGGCGACCGTCTTTCGCACCTATATCGATCTCTCGGATCTGCTGCCGGCGGCGCTCTATTCCGTGCTGCTCAGCTTCTTCGATATCCGGGCCGTCTTCCTCGCCGCCGGCATCTGGATGCTGATCGCCGCCGGCATCTCCCGTCACCTGCCGCGGAGCATGTGAACGGACATCGTCGCCCGCATCCTGGAAGAGAGC
>DATFRE010000069.1:0-7770 GCA_035263545.1 Dongiaceae bacterium | reverse complement strand
TCCTGCTCACCATCATGAACGGGCTCACGCTCGCCGCGCTCTATTTCCTGGTCGCCAGCGGCTTCACCCTGGTCTTCGGGCTGATGCGCAACGTCAACCTCGCCCATGGCTCGCTCTATCTGCTGGGCGCCTATATCGGCTACGACACGGCGGATGCGACCGGCTCCTGGTTCCTGGGGGTGGCGGCCGGATTCCTTTCCATGTCCGTCGTCGGGCTCCTGCTGCAGATCGGCGTCTTCCGGCACATGGTGGGCCAGGAGCTGCGCCAGACCCTGGTCACCATCGGCATCTCCATCGTGCTGGCCGATCTGATGCTGGCTATCTGGGGCGGCAAGACCTATCAGTTCGACCCGCCCGACTGGCTCTACGGCGCAATCCGCCTGCCGCTGGTGCGGGCATATCCCATCTATCGCCTGGCCCTTCTCGGCGCCTCCATCGTCATCGGCATCGCGCTCTGGCTGTTCCTCAACCGCACCCGCATCGGGATGATGATCCGTGCCGGGGTCGACGACCGGGCCATGCTCTCGGCCTCGGGCGTCAATACCCAGCGCATCTTCGCCATCACCTTCGCGCTCGGCGCCGGGCTCGCAGGCTTCGCTGGAGTCGTCGGCGGCACGGCGCTCTCCATCGCACCCGGCGAGGATGTGCGCTATCTCCTCGCCTCCCTGGTGGTGGTCATCGTCGGCGGCATGGGGAGCGTCACGGGTGCTGCGATCGGCGCCCTTCTCATCGGGCTCGCCGAGCAGCTCGGCCTCGCCTATTCGCCGACCTACGGCGTGGTCTACACCTTCCTCATCATGGTGGCGGTGCTGGCGATCCGTCCCCAGGGCATATTGGGGCGGCCAGCATGACCGCGCTCGCCAGCAGCTCCGCTCCCTCGCTGGCCCTGCGCCTCGGTCTCAAACCGCGCCACCTCGTCGTGGCGGCGCTGCTCGTGATCTATCCGCTGCTGGCCAGCCCCTTCTGGACGGTCCAGATCGGCGCCCAGATCCTCTTCCTCGGCGTGATCGCGCTCTCCCTCATGTTCCTGGCGGGCTATGGCGGGATCGTCTCCCTTTCCCAGATGACCGTCGCCGGCTGCGCCGGCTACATGATCGCGGTCATCGGGACCAACAGCTACAATCTCGGCCTCGGTTGGCCCTGGTGGGCGACGATTCCCGCCGCGATCGTCATCGGCACGATCTTCGCGGTGCTGATCGGCATCATCTCGGTGCGCACCGGCGGGATCTATACCATCATGATCACGCTCGCCATCGGCGTCGCCTTCTTCTATTTCACGCGCCAGAACTACGCCATCTTCAACGGCCATAGCGGCTTCGCCGGCCTCCAGCCGCCGGTGCTCTTCGGCGTCTCCTGGCGCGATCCGCTGCCCTTCTACTATCTGAGCCTCGCCATCGCGGCGCTGAGCTACGCCGCCGTGCTCTATGTCTCGCGCTCGACCTTCGGCATCTCGCTGCAGGCGATCCGCGACAATGCGCGGCGCATGAACGCGCTCGGATTCAATGTCAACCTCCACCGGGTCGTGGCCCATGGCTTCGCCGGGATCCTCGCCTCGCTCGGTGGCATCCTCTATGTCTGGCTCAACGGCCGCGTCTCGCCGGGGACCATCGATATCGGCCCGGTCATCAACATCCTCGTGATCGCCGTGCTGGGGGGCTTGCGCCACCCCATCGGCCCCTTCATCGGCGCGGCGCTCTTCGTGCTGCTGCGCAACTTCGCCATCGACCTGATCGATCCGGAGCGCTTCAACACGCTCATCGGCCTGACTTTCCTGATCATCGTGCTGATCTCGCCCGACGGGCTCCTCGGCCTCTGGGAGAAAGCGAGAGGCTGGGCGAGATCGGGCGGTGCCGCCGCCGGCTGGCGGCAGAAGCAAGGGTAGACCCGGGGGCCCGAACAATGCCCCGGCCATCGAGGGAGGGAGGATATCCATGAACGGCCTATCGAGACGGACCCTGCTCGCAGCCACCGCTGCGGGGATGCTCGCCTTGGGCACGGCGGCCCATGCGGACGACAACACGATCAAGGTGGGCGTGCTGGCGACCCTGGAAGGCGCCTTCACGGTGCTGGGGCAGGACAGCATGCGTGGCGCGGATCTCGCCTTCAAGGAACATGACTACATGGCGGGGGGCAAGAAGCTCGAGGTCATAAAGGGCTCCTCCGACGCCTCGCCGGACAGCGCCGTCGCCGCCGCACGCAAGCTGGTGGAGCAGGACGGCGTGCAGATCCTCATCGGCCCGCTCTCCGGCGATGAGGGCCTGGCGGTGAAGAACTATGCCAAGACCCAGCCCCAGGTCACCTTCATCAACGGCACATCGGCGGCCCAGGACACGACGCTGCGCGACCCGGCGCCGAACTTCTACCGCTTCACCACCGACGGCGCCCAGTGGCAGGCCGGTCTCGGCGACTACGCCTACAACACCAAGGGCTACAAGAAGATCGTCACCGTCGCTGAGGACTACTCCTTCCCCTACACCCAGGTGCTTGGCTTCATGCTGGGCTACTGCAAGGCCGGCGGCCATGTGGTCAACAAGTTCTGGGTGCCCATCGGCAACAAGGACTTCTCCAGCATCGTCGCCTCGATCCCCGACGATATCGACGCGGTCTATGTGGCCCTCGGCGGCGCCGATGCGGTCAACTTCCTCAGCCAGTACGACCAGGCCGGGGGCAACAAGCCGATGATCGGCGGCTCGATCACCGTCGACCAGACGGTGCTCGGCTCCAAGGGCAAGACCAAGACCTATCTCATCGGCACGCCCTCGGCCGGCCCCATCGCCGACAATTGGGACAATCCGAAATGGAAGGCTTTCGTCGCCGCCTACAAGAAGGCCTATCCGGACGGATTCCCCTCGCCCTCCCTCTTCGCCCATGGCTACTACGTCGAAGCGGAGGCGATGATCCACGCCCTCGACGACGTGCGTGGCGATCTCTCCGACGGACAGAAGGCCTTCCGCGAGGCGCTCGCGAGCCAGACCCTCGACACGCCGACGGGTCAGGTGAAGCTGGACAAGAACCGCCAGGCCATCGCCGACATCTTCCTGACCGAAGTGGCGCAGGGGCCGGACGGCAATCTCTACAACAAGGTGGTGAAGGTCATCCCCGAGGTGAACCAGACTCTCGGCACGCCGGAGGACCAGTTCCTGGCCCTGGGTCCCGTCAGCCGCACGAACCCCGAGTGCAAGTAGCACCCGCGGCATGGCCGAGGCCCTGAGACTTCAGCGCACCGGTGCGGCTCACGCCCTCCTCCTCGAGGGCGTGAGCCGGAGCTTCGGTGCGCTCAAGGCCATCGCCGGCATCGACCTCCAGGTCGATGCCGGCGAGCGCCGCGGCATTCTGGGCGCCAATGGCGCGGGCAAGACGACACTCTTCAACGCGATCACCGGCGATTTTCCACCGACGACGGGGAGGATCCGTTTCTTCGGTGAGGATGTGACGCGCCTGCCGCCTTATGAGCGCATCCGCCGCGGCATGCGGCGCACCTATCAGAACTCGATGCTCTTCCGGGGCTTGAGCGTCCTCGACAATCTCTACCTCGCCTCGCGCGGCGTGACCCGCGGGCGGCTCAGCTTCATCAGGGCCGGCGAGGAGGATGGCGCTCGGCGCAGCGCCCATGACCTCGCCCATGCGGTGCATCTCGATTCCGTCTCCGGCCAGCTCGTCTCCGAGCTCTCCCACGGCCAGCAGCGCCAGCTCGAGATCGGCATGGCGCTCGCCGGCGCCCCGCGCCTCATCCTCTTCGACGAGCCGGCGGCGGGGCTCTCGCCGGCGGAACGGCGCGAGCTGATCCAGATCCTGGACGCGCTGCCCCGGCATATCGGCTTCATCATCATCGAGCACGATCTCGACGTGGCGCTGCGCGTCGTCGAGAAGGTCACGGTCATGGATAACGGCGCCATCTTCAAGCACGGCACACCGGCGGAGATCCAGGACGATCCCGATGTGCAGCGCATCTATCTCGGAGGGCGCCATGGCTGAGCCCGCCCCCGCCAGCAGCGGCGCGCCCATCATCGAGATCGCCGATCTGCATGTCTATTACGGCCATGCCCATGCACTGCAGGGCGTCTCCCTCAGCCTGTCCCAGGGCGTGCTCGGCGTGGTCGGCCGCAATGGCATGGGCAAGACGACGCTCTGCAACGCCGTGATGGGGCTGGTGCCGGCGAGCGCCGGGAGCATCCGCCTCGCCGGTGCGGAGATCCTGGGCCTGCCGCCGAACGAAATCGTCAATATGGGCGTGGGCTATGTGCCCCAGGGCCGGCGCGTCTGGCCCTCGCTGACGGTGGACGAGCATCTGCGCCTGGTGAGCCGCGGCACCAAGGGGCCCTGGACCGTCGAGCGCATCTACGAGATCTTTCCGCGCCTGGCGGAGCGCAAGCGCAACGGCGGCGCGCAGCTCTCCGGCGGCGAGCAGCAGATGCTGGCCATCAGCCGCGGCCTGCTGGGCAATCCGCGCCTGCTGGTGATGGACGAGCCCACCGAGGGGCTGGCACCGGTCATCGTCGACCAGGTCACCGCCATGCTGACCCGGCTCGCCGAGGAAGGCGCCATCTCCGTGCTGCTGATCGAGCAGAATCTGGGCGTCGCCACCTCGGTCGCGAGCCGCGTCGCGGTGATGGTGAACGGCCGCATCCTGCGCGAGATGCCCGCCCATGAGCTGGCCCATGACCATGAGCTGCAGCAGCGCCTGCTCGGCGTGCGCACCCGCGAGGAGGAGGCCGAGGAGCCGATCGTCGAGGCCGCAGCCGAGACGCCGGATAGCTTCGTCTTCCAGGTTCACCGCGCTTCGGCCGAGGAGGGTGAGGCGCTGCCGCCGCCACCGCCCGTGGTCCAGGTGGCGCGCGCGCCCACCTTCTGGTCCCAGGGCAATCCGCTGCGCGCCCGCGCGGCCGAAGCCGCGCCAGAGGCGGCGGCCGAGCCCGCCGCGCCCGTGACCGAGACGATGCCGGCGGCCATGCCGGTGCCGGTGGCGCGTCTCATCGGCCGCGCCGCCTATGTCGCCGGCACCTTCGATACCAAGGGCCGGGAGCTCACCTTCATCCGCAATTGCCTGGAGAAGCTCGGCCTCGGCACCGTGACCGTCGATCTCAGCACGAGCCAGAAGCCCTCGCCCGCCGATATTGGCCCGGCGGAGGTGGCGCGCTTCCATCCCAAAGGCGCGATCGCGGTCTTCAGCAGCGACCGCGGCGCTGCGGTCGCCGCCATGGCCGAGGCCTTCCAGCGCTTCATCCTGTCGCGCCGCGATATCGGCGGGCTCATCTCCGCCGGTGGCTCCGGCGGCACGGCACTCGCGACGCCGGCCATGCGCCGGCTGCCCGTGGGCCTGCCCAAGGTCATGGTCTCCACCGTCGCCTCGGGCAATGTGAAGGATTATGTCGGGCCTTCCGACATCTGCATGATGTACTCGGTTACCGACGTCCAGGGCATCAACCGCATCTCCGAGCAGGTGCTCTCCAACGCCGCCCATGCGCTGGCCGGCATGATCGCCCATGCCCGCAAGCCCTCCGCCGAGATCAAGCCCGCCATCGGCCTCACCATGTTCGGCGTGACCACGCCCGCGGTCCAGATGGTCGCCCACGCTCTCGAGGACAGGTTCGACTGCCTCGTCTTCCACGCAACCGGCACCGGCGGACAATCGATGGAGAAGCTCGCCGAATCCGGCCTGCTCGAAGGCGTCATCGACGTTACCACCACAGAGGTCTGCGACCATCTCATGGACGGCGTCTTCAGCGCCGGGGAGGATCGCTTCGGTGCTATCATCCGCGCGCGCCTGCCCTATGTCGGCTCCTGCGGCGCCCTCGACATGGTGAATTTCGGCCCGATGGAGACGGTGCCGGAGCGCTACAAGGGCCGCAATCTCTACCGCCACAACCCCCAGGTGACGCTGATGCGCACCACGCCGGCGCAGAACGAGCGCATGGGAGTGTGGATTGGCGAGCGCCTCAACCGGATGGAGGGGCCCGTGCGCTTCCTCATCCCCGAGGGCGGCGTCTCGCTCCTCGATCAGCCCGGCGGGGCCTTCTGGGATCCGGCTGCCGATGCCGCCCTCTTCAAGGCGCTGCAGGCGACCGTCAGGCCCGGCCCGCGCCGGCGCCTGATCCGCCTGCCCTACAATGTGAACGACCCCGCCTTCGCCGAGGCGCTGGCGAAGAACTTCCTCGAGATCGTCAAGGAGGCGAGGTGAACATGGCGAGGATCGCGCGCGCAAAGCTGCTCGAGAAGTTCCGCGCCATGATCGCGCGCGGCGAGCCTATCATCGGCGGCGGCGCCGGCACCGGCCTCTCGGCGAAATGCGAGGAGGCGGGTGGCATCGACCTGATCGTCATCTACAACTCCGGCCGCTACCGCATGGGGGGCCGCGGCTCCCTTGCCGGGCTGCTGGCCTATGGCAATGCCAACGAGATCGTCCTCGAGATGGCCCATGAGGTGCTGCCGGTGGTGCGCCACACGCCGGTGCTGGCCGGAGTCAACGGCACCGATCCCTTCATGCTGCGCGACCACTTTCTGCGGCAGTTGGCGGAGCTGGGCTTCTCCGGCGTGCAGAACTTCCCCACGGTCGGGCTCATCGACGGCGTCTTCCGCGCCAATCTGGAAGAGACGGGCATGGGCTACACCCTCGAGATCGAGATGATCCGCAGGGCCCATGAGATGGACCTCCTCACCACGCCCTATGTCTTTTGCGAGGGCGATGCCATCGCGATGACGGAAGCCGGCGCCGACATCATCGTCTGCCATATGGGGCTGACGACGGGAGGCACGATCGGCGCGGGAACGGCGCTCAGCCTGCAGGACTGCGTGCCGCGCATCAACGTCTGGGCGGAAGCCGCCCTGGCGCGGCGCAAGGACGTCATCGTGCTCTGCCATGGCGGGCCCATCGCCACGCCCGAGGATGCCCGCTTCATCCTGAAATCCTGCCCCGACTGCCACGGCTTCTACGGCGCCTCGAGCATGGAGCGCCTGCCGGTGGAGACCGCGCTGACGGAGCAGACACGCAAGTTCAAGGAGATCGGGCGCGGCTGAGGCTGCTCCCGAGAGGAGGAGACCATGTCGACCATTGGAACCATCGTGATCGCCATCATCCTGGCGGCGATCGTCATCGCCATCGTCGTCTATCTGATGAACTGGCTTTATCGCCGGTCTTCGAAGGAGGTCGCCTTCGTGCGCACCGGCCTCGGCGGCCAGAAGGTGGTGATGAACGGCGGGGCCTTCGTGCTGCCGATCATCCACGAGGTGATTCCGGTCAACATGAACACGCTGCGCCTGGAGGTGCAGCGGGGACGCGAGCGGGCGCTGATCACGAAGAACCGCATGCGGGTCGATGTGGTGGCCGAATTCTATCTCCGCGTCCAATCCACCGCCGAGGCCATCGCCAATGCCGCCCAGACGCTGGGCCAGCGCACCATGCAGCCCGAGGCGCTCGCCGAGCTGATCGAGGGCAAGTTCGTCGATGCGCTGCGCGCCGTCGCCGCCGAGATGACCATGGAGGAGATGCATGAGAAGCGCGGCGAATATGTGAAGCGGGTGAAGGGGGCGGTGCGGGAGGATCTGCTTCAGAACGGCCTGGAGCTGGAGACCGTGTCGCTGACCGGCCTCGACCAGACCAATATGGAGTTCTTCAACCCCTCCAATGCCTTCGACGCGGAGGGCCTGACCCAGCTCACCGAGCAGATCGAGCGCCGCAAGAAGATCCGCAACGACATCGAGCAGGACACGATGATCCAGATCCGCAACAAGAACCTGGAGGCGGAGAAGCAGTCGCTCGAAATCGACCAGGCG
>DATFRE010000068.1:0-2754 GCA_035263545.1 Dongiaceae bacterium | reverse complement strand
GAAGATCTCGGCGCCGCGCTTGCGCGCCCCCTTGGCATAGGCCTGGGTCGTGCCATTGGCGTCGAGATGCCCCTCATGGGGATCATAGAGCCCGCCATAGACGCCGGAGACATCGGCGATGGGGCAGAGCTTCTTCACCTCCGCCGGGCCGACCAGCTCGGATTCCATGCCCATGGTCTTGAACAGGGCCCAGGCCGCCTGCAGCCATTCCCAGCGCTCGGGCGTGCCCGCCATGTTGACGCCGCCGGTCATATGGAGGCCGAGATCCTGCAGCCCCTCGGCTTGGAGCTCCTTGTAGAGGGCGATGGTATAGCCCTGGAGGGCGGCGATGTTGGGATCGGCGTTGATGGCATGGAAGCCCGCGGCGGCATGCCAGGTCGAGCCCGCGGTTAGCTCCTTGCGCTCGATCAGCGCGATATCCGGCCAGCCGAGCTTGGCGAGGTGGTAGAGCACGCTGGCGCCCACCACGCCGCCGCCGATCACCACCGCCCGGTAATGGGACTTCATGGGCCATCTCCACGGCATTAAGATACAGAACTGTATCGGATACAGTGCTGTATGGAAAGAGGGCCTTGCCCTGTGCTAGGAAGCGGCCATGACCAACCGGCGCAGCAAGGCGGAGGCTATCGGACCCGGGCAGTGGGTCGCGGCCGCGCGCGCTCTCCTGGTCGCGCAGGGCATCGAGGCGGTGAAGGTCGACCGCATCGCGCGCCGCCTGGGCGTCACCCGCGGCGGCTTCTACTGGCATTTCCGCAGCCGGCAGGCGCTGCTGGACAGGCTCCTGGCGGAATGGGAGGAGACGAGCATCATCCCCTTCGCCCAGCTGGACCAGGCGAAGCCCGATCTCGAATCCCAGATCCTGCAGCTCTTTCTCTTCTGGCTGCAGTCGAAGGCGTTCGACGCGCGATACGATTCGGCGATCCGCGACTGGGCGCGCAAATCGCCGCGCGTGCGCCGCGCCGTCCACAAGGCGGACCAGCGCCGGGTCGCCTTCATCGCCGAGATGTTCGGGGCCGCCGGTTATCCGCCGCGCGAGGCCGAGGTCCGCGCGCGGGTGCTCTACTATACCCAGATCGGCTACTACGCCCTCGAGATCGAGGAACCGGAGGAGGTCCGCATTCCTTTGGCCGCCCCCTATTACGAGGTCTTCACCGGCCGCAAGCTCAGCCCCGGCGCGCTCCGGCCCCATGGCCACTTCGGCCGGGCCATCGCCGCCCGGCGCCGGCGAACCGGCCATGGCTGAGCCCGCCGATATCTATTCCGACGAGGCTATCGCCCGGCTCTACGACCATTTCAATCCCTGGGGGGCGGACAACGAATTCTATCTCGCTCTGGCGCGGGAGACCGGCGGGCCGGTGCTCGATCTCGGCTGCGGCACCGGGCTCGCGGCCTCGCGCATGGCGGCGGAAGGATTCCAGGTAGTGGGCGCCGATCCTGCGGCGAGCATGCTCGCCATCGCCCGCGGCCGGCCCGGTGGGGCGCGGGTGACCTGGGTCCATGCGGCGGGGCAGGAACTCGAGCGCCCCGAGCGCTTCGGCCTCATCTACATGACGGGCCATGCCTTCCAGGCCCTGCTGACCGATGCGGCAGCGGTGGCGGTGCTGAGAAACGCTGGCCGGCATCTGGCACCGGGCGGGCGCCTTGCCTTCGACACGCGCAACCCCCTGGTCCGGGCCTGGCTCCGCTGGACTCCGGCCGAATGGCACGAGCAGGTGGAGATCCCGGGAGAGGGGCGGGTCGAGGAAACCGGCGAGGCCGCGCATGACCCGGCGACCGGCATCGTCACCATCCGCCACCTCTACCGCTGGCTCGATCGCGGGCTGGAATGCCGCGCGCTGTCGCGCATCCGCTTCATCGATCGGCCCCATCTCGTCGGGCTGATGGAGGAGGCGGGCCTCGTGCCGCGCGCCTTCTATGGCTGGTGGGACCGCAGCCCCTTTCTGCCCGAGAGTCGCGAGATCATCACCGTCGCGGGGCGAGCGAACTAGGCGGGCCGGAGGCTCGCGACCCAGCGCTCGAGATCGGCGGCGGACATGGCGCCCGCCCGTCGCGCCACTTCCTTGCCCTGATGGAAGACGGCCAGCGTCGGGATGCTCTGGATGCCGTAGCGATTGGCGAGATCCGGTTCCTCGTCGACATTGACCTTCACCAGCCGCAGCCGCGGCTCGAGCCGGCCGGCGGCGCGCTCGAACTCCGGTGCCATGGCCCGGCAGGGACCGCACCACGGCGCCCAGAAATCGACCAGCAAGGGAAGATCGCCCTTCTCCAGATGGCGCTCGAACCGCGCCCGGTCAAGGGCAAGAGGATGGGCCTCGAACAGCGCCTTGTGGCAGCTGCCGCATTTGGCGCCCTGGCCGAGCTTCGCCCGCGGCACCCGGTTGATGGTGTCGCAATGGGGGCAGATCACATGAGCTGCGTTTTCCATGGCGCTGATATGGGGCGCGCTGCCCCCGGTTCAATCGCGCTTGCTGCACCCCGATGCCGCTCCTAGGTCAGCCCGAGGGCCAGGTGCAGCAAGATGCCTGCGAGCCAGCGCCCGCCAGGACCGGCAGCATGCCGAGCTTGAAGCGGAAGATGGCGAGGATGGCCGCCAGCATGAGAGCGAGGGAGACAGGGCGAATTCAAGCGGTCGTCGCAACACCTTAACGAAGGAGGTTGCGATGAACATTCGAAAGCGGCGTTCGGATCGATCTGGGCGGGCGCCATTATCGTCACCAGGTCGACCGCCGGTGGCGGGACGAGATGAGCGGCGAC
>DATFRE010000067.1:0-7351 GCA_035263545.1 Dongiaceae bacterium | reverse complement strand
ATTCTGGAAGACCATCTGCAGCTTGCGCCTGAGCTCCGGCGCCCGCCAGTCCGCCGGCTTTTCCAGATCGCTGCCGGCGAACCGGATTCGCCCGCCGGAGATGTCGACCAGCCCGACGACGCATTTCGCCAGGGAGGACTTGCCGCTGCCTGATTCTCCCACCAACCCGAGGGTCTCGCCGGCGGCGAGCTCCATCGATACGTCGGCGACAGCGGTCAGCAGATACCCCCGGCTGCCATAGGTCTTGCGCAGATGATCGATCTCGAGCAGCGGGCCTCGCTGCTCCCGCTCGACCGGCTTGGCAACCGCCTCGGCGCTTTCCGGGATAGCCGGCACCTCCTCGTGATAGTAGCAGCGGCTCACCCTGCGTTCCCCGGAGGGTACCGCCGGCGGCGGCGCCTCGCGGCAGCTCGGCCGGGCGATGGGGCAGCGCGGTGCGTAGACGCACCCCGTCATGTCGAGGCCCAGAGGGGGCAAGGAGCCGGTGATGGGATCCAGGCGATGGATGTCCTTGCGCATGCCCCGGCGCGGTATGCAGCGCAGCAGCGCCAGCGTGTAGGGATGACGAGGCAGGGCGAACAGCTCGCGCGAAGGCCCCTCCTCGATCAGCCGGCCCGCATAGAGCACACCCACGCGCTCGCACATCCGCGCTACGATTCCGAGATTGTGGCTGATGAAGAGGATGGAGGCGTTGAACTGGCTTCGGAGCCGGGCCACGAGATCGAGCACCTCCGCCTCGACGGTGGTGTCGAGGCCCGTCGTCGGCTCGTCGAGCACCAGCAGCTCCGGGTCGGTCGCCAGCGCCATGGCGAACATGATGCGCTGCTGCTGGCCGCCGGAGAGCTCATGGGGGTAGCGCTTCAGCACCCGGGCCGGGTCCGGGATCTGCACCGTCTCGAGCATGGCGACGGAGGCATCGAGGGCCTCGGGCCGGCTCATGCCTCTATGGAAGCGGTAGACCTCGGCGATCTGGCGGCCGACGGTCAGCGCGGGATTGAGGGCGCTTCCGGGATCCTGATAGACCATGGCCATCCGGTTACCCCGCAGCTCCCTGAGCCCGGCTTCGTCCGCGGCCAGCAGATCGCGGCCCTGGAATAGGATGCGGCCGGCCTCGATCACGGCGTTGGGCGCCAAGTAGCGCATGACCGCCATGGCGACCGTGGTCTTGCCGCAGCCCGACTCGCCGACCAGGCCATAGGCCTCCCCCAGCTGGATCCCGAGCGAGACATCGGCCAGCACAGGCAGCCGGCGGCCGCGACGGACATAGCTCACCGTCAGCCCCTCGATCCGAAGGGCGGGCGGCGCGCCAGCGGCGGGCAGGGGCCCGCTCATTCCTCGAGCACCTGGCGCAAGGCGTCGGCGACGAGATTGACGGCGACGATCAGGGTCGCCAGAGCCGCGGCCGGAAATAGCACCTCCCACGGCGCGATCTGAAGATAGGCACGGCCGATGCTGATGGTGAGGCCCCAGTCGGGCGAGGGCTGCTGGATGCCGAGCGCGAGAAAGGAGAGCGTCGCCGAGGTGAAGATCGCGTAGCCGAGGCGAATCGTCACCTCCACGGCGACTGGCCCAGTGATGTTGGGCAGGATCTCGGCGAACATGATGTAGGGCCCCGAATTGCCAAGCAGCCTGGCGGCGGAGACGTATTCGCGTTCGCGCTCTGCAAGGACGGCCGCGCGGACGGTCCGTGCGACGATGGGTGTGAACACGATGCCGATCACCAGAATCACGTTGGTCACGGAGGGCCCGAGGATCGAGATCACCAGGACAGCGATGATGATGAGCGGAAAGGCGAGCAGGGAATCGACGATCCGCATGATGATGTCGTCGGCGATTCCGCGGTAGAAGCCGGTGAAGAGGCCGACGAGGATACCCCCGACCACGCCGAGGGCGGTAGCTGCCGGTGCCACCGTCAGGGTGGTGGCCGCTCCGGCCAGGACCCGCGAGAAAACGTCGCGTCCCAGGTCATCGGTGCCGAACCAATGCGCCAGGGAGGGCGCCTGTAGCGTGGCGCTGGCGAACGCCTCGGGATCGTAGGGCACGAGGATGCGCCAGATCAGGGCGTCGACGATCCAGAAGGCGAGGATCGCGGCCCCAACGACGAAGGTCCATGACCCGAGCAGCGCCAGGACGAGCGCCTTCGCCCGCTGGCTCCTGCCGGAGGCCTGCTCCACCGGCGGGTCCGCGCTCCCACCCGGCTCCCTTGCTGTTGGCGATCCGACGACCATCGCGCCAGCGCTTTACGCCGAAAGCCGGATGCGGGGATTGAGCAGCGTGTAGAGCAGGTCGGCGGCAAGCGCCAGGACCATGTAGAGAATGGCGACGAGCAGCACCGTCGCCTGCAGAACGGGAAGATCGTGGCCGATGGCGGAATCGAGCACCAGCTTGCCGATCCCCGGGTAGTTAAACAGCGTCTCCGTCACCACCAGCCCGCCGACGAGATAGCCCGTCTGCACGCTGATCACGGTGATGGTCGGGAGCAGAGAATTGCGCAGCACATGGGTCCAGATCACGGTGCGCCGGGGCAGACCCTTCAGGATAGCCGTGCGGACGTAGTTGGAGCGCAGCGACTCCACCGTGCCGGCCCGGGCCATGCGCGATATGTAGCCGAACAGGACGAACATCAGGGGGATCGAGGGTAGCAGGAGCTGGCGGAACCAGCTGAGCGGATTGAGGCCGGGCACGTGGGCGGAGGCCGGCAGCCAGCCGAGCTCGACCGCGAAGATCGCCAGCACGATGATGCCGGTCACGAACTCCGGCAGCGCAATTAGGGAGAGCCCCGCGATCGAGATGCAGCGATCCAGCCATTTCCCATAGCTGAGGGCGGCGACGACGCCGAGCCAGATCGACGTCGGTACGATCAGGCATAACGCGAAGGCGCCCAGGATCAGCGAGTTCTTCAGCCGGTCGAGGACGAGGGCGTCGACCGGCCGGCGCAGCAGATAGGACTCGCCCCAGTTACCGCGCAGGAAGTCGCTGAGCCAGGTCCAGTAGCGCTCATAGAGCGGCCGGTCGACCCCGAGCTGGTGGTCGAGGGCCCGGACCTGCACCTCGGTCGCCCAGGGACCGAGAATGGCACGCCCGACATCGCCGGGCAGGACCTGGGCGACGGCGAACAGGATCACCGACACGCAGAGCAGCGTGACCAACGCCAAGCCGGCGCGCTTGATGAGGAATCGCCACACGCTCCGTTTTCTACACCAGCGCGGGGGCAGCCACTATGAGGAGAGCCAGGTTCCCCTCAGGTCCAAGAAGTTGTCCGGCGCGGCCGGGAACCCTTCCACTGCCTTGGTCGTCGCGCGCTGGGCGCTGATCCAGTAGCAGATCATCACCGGCACCTCGTCGTTCTGGATCTTGGCCATGTCGAGGGCGAGCTTCTGGCGCTTCTGATGATCGAGCTCCGCATTGTAGTCGGCGAACAGCTTGTCGAATTCGGTATTGCCCCAATGCGCCGAGTTCCAGAGCGCACCCGTCGGGAACTCGGGGATGATCGCCTGGGCCGCCGTGCCGCGCGCCGCCCAGTCGGTCATGCCCATCGGAACCACCAGCCAGGGCTGGTTGTCCCCCGAACCGTAGTACTGGTCCGTCGGCATGACGTTGAGGGTGACATTGATCCCTGCCTGCTTGCAGTACTCCCGGATCGCCACGGCGAATTGCGGCATCTCCAGCAGCTGCTCGGTCGTCAGAGTGACGTCGAAGCCATTCGCCATTCCCGCCTCGGCCAGCAGGGACTTCGCCTTCGCATAGTCCTGCTTGCGCTGGGGAAGGTCGCTATTGGCAAGCTCCGAATTGGCATAGACGGCAGCGAAGCTGTGGTCGTTGGCGACGGTCGCCGCACCGTTGAAGAGCGACTTCACCAGAGCGTCGCGGTCGATGCAGTATGCGACCGCCTGGCGAAGGCCCTTGTCCTTGAAGGGCGGGATGTCCACGCGCATATGGACCGAGCGGTAGTCGGCCGAGGGGTGATGCAGGATGTTGAAGTTGGGATTCGCCAGGATCGGCTCGGCCCCCTTCAGCGGCACCACCGGGTAGATGTCGACATCGCCCGCCTGCATCGCGAGCACCGTCGCGGTGTCGTCGGCGTAATAGGCGACCTTGAGCCCGTCGAGATAGGGCATGCCCTGGGCCCAGTAGCTGGGGTTGGCCACGTAGGTCGCGGACTGGTGGGGGACGTACTCCCTCAGGATGAAGGGTCCGGTGCCCACCCCGCCCTTCGAGAAGCCGCCCATTTCGTAGTTCTTGGGCAGAATCGCTGACTGATAGGCAAAGCCCGACACGAGATAGGGGAAGTCAACGAAGGGCTTGTCGAGATGGAAGCGGACCTCAGTGTCGCTCGCCTTCTCGATGTTGCCGAAGGACAGCACGCCGTGATAGGCGGAGCCGGCGGACGAGCCGACCTTGGGATCGACCAGGCGCTGGAAGGTCGCGACCACGTCGTCGACCGTGAGCGGCGAGCCGTCATGCCATTTCACGCCCTGGCGTATGGTGAAGGTCCAGGTCTTGGGATCCGGGTCTGCCTTCCACGAGGTTGCGAGCCGCGGGTCCAGGGTCCAGTCTGGGCGCGGATAGCAGAGATATTCAAGGGAGGGCTGGTAGGTGTAGACCTCGCCGGCATTCGACGCGGTCACCGGCTCGGGATCCTTGCCGGGGAAGGGCGAGGCGAGCCGGATGGTGCCGCCCCGCTTCGGGCTGTCGGCCATCGCCGGCCTGGCGCCGATGACCGTGCCGAAGGCGGCGAGCGACAGTCCCGCGACCGAGGCTCTGCGCAGCAGCTCGCGGCGGCTCATTCGGCCGGCGAGAAACTCCTCCACGAGATGGATGTCATAGCCCTTCATCGAAGCCTCCCTAGATGGCCTTGCGCCCGCCGCTCTCGGAGAGTGCGCTCCGCGCGGCGTTTGATATTCACGCTATCACAGCAGCATTCGCGGTCTCAAGCATCCACGCGTGCCACATCGCGCTCAGGAGCGCCGTCTGTCCACTTGCTCGCCCTTCGGTCCAATGATAGGACGAAATCCCCGAACGTCCAATGAAGGCGCGGCTGCCAATGAAAGTCGTCAAGCTCGAGACCTATGCCTGCCGCGTCCCCTACAAGCATGTGGAGGCGAGCTCGCTCATCAACCGCGGCGGCGTCACCGACGTGATCGTGAAGCTCACCGCCGATAACGGTCTGGTCGGCTGGGGCGAATGCACCCGAGCGGCCGACGTGGCCGGGATCGAAAGCGCGGTCAAGGCCATGGCGCCCCTGGTCGTCGGTCGCGATCCCTGGGACAAGGAGCAGATCCAGCGCGATCTGCGCATCCATGGCGTCTGGGCCTTCCAGCCCATGACCGGCAATTTCGCGTTTGCCGGCATCGATATGGCGTTGTGGGATCTGTGCGGCAAGGAATGCGGCCAGCCCCTCTACCGGATGTTCGGCGGCGCGCTCCGGGACGAGGCGGACTACTTCTACTACATGGAGTGGGGCGCGCCTGAGGCCATCGCTGCCCAGGGCGTTGACGGGCGCAGGCGCGGCTATCTCGCCTATTATATCAAGGCCGGCGTCGACGAGAGGCGCGAGGAGGAGATGCTCGAGGCGCTGCGCGATGCGATCGGGCCCGAGGGGCTGATCCGCATCGACGTCAACCAGGCCTGGAGCCTGCCCCAGGCCGCGCGGCTGTTGCGGCGCTGGCACGAGCGCTTCGATCTCGACTTCGTCGAGGCCCCGGTGCCCATCGACCCCGTGGAGAACATGCTCGATCTTCGCCGGCAGGTCCCGGTCGCGCTCTGCGTCAACGAAGGGCTGTGGCGCGAGGCCGATGCCTATCGCGTGATCAAGAGCCGCTGCGGCGACTATCTCTGCTTCAGCCCCTATTGGGTGGGCTCGCTGGCGCGCTTCCATGCGCTCAACTGGATCGGTCATATGGAGGGCTGGCAGCTGTGCAAGCACACCCATGGGGAGCTCGGGCTGACGGCCGCGGCCTGCCACCACCTCGTCATTGCCGCGCCCAATGCCGGGCTCGGCCATCAGCAGACGGCGCAGATGATGGGCGACGATATCCTGACCGAACGGCTGCCGATCACCGACGGGCCGCGCTGGGGCCGGATCGAGAAGCCTGGCATCGGCGTCGAGATCGACGAGGAGAAGCTCCGGAGATACGACGCCGACTACCGCAAGTTCGGTGAGTTCCCGACCTATGCGGGCAAGGCCGAGGCCGCCCGCTGATGCCGCCACGCACTGAGTCCACATAGAACCCGGACCGGCAAATGAAGATCGCCAATATCCGCACGACGCCGCTGCTCTGCCGCTTCAAGCAGCCCTATCACTGGTCCCAGGGCGTGAACTACGCCGCCCCGCTGATCCTGATCGAGATCGACACCGACGAAGGGATCACCGGAATTGCCGAGTGCACGGCCAGCCCGACCATCGACCCGGTGCTGAGAATCATCGGGGACGCGATCCCGCATTTCATCGGCAAGTCGGTCTATGACGGCAACCGGACGATCTGGGACTATTACCGCTATTGCTTCAACGCCCGGGGTACCGGCAGCGCGCCCCGCTATTTTTCCCAGGCAATGGCCGGGATCGAGCTGGCCTTGTGGGATGCGGTCGGAAAGGCCGCCGGGCAGCCGCTCCACCGCCTGCTGGGCGGGGCGGTACGCGACGAGGTCCGCTACTTCGGATTCGTCCAGGGGGACAAGCCCGAGGAACTGGCGACCCACGCCAAGTCGCTGGTCGATCAGGGTTTCGATGTCCTCTACGTCAAGGTCGGCCGGGGTGAGGCCATGGATCTCGAGATCGTCGGCGCGGTCCGCAAGGCCGTCGGCAATGTCCGGCTGCGCCTCGACGCCAATGAGGTCTGGGACATCATGGAGGCCCGGCGGATGTTCGAGAAGCTCAGGCCCTACGACCTGGATTTCATCGAGCAGCCGGTGCCCGGACCGGGAGGAGCCGAAATCCTGGCCCAGCTCAGGGCGACCACAAGCATCCCCATCGCCGCCGACCAGAGCGTCTACACGCCCCAGGACGTCTACGACATCTGCCGCAGCCGGGCGGCCGATGCCATCGTGCTGGGGCTGCACGAGACCTGCGGGGTGCTGCGCTTCCGCAAGGCGGCGGCGATCGCCGAGGCCGCCGGCGTACGGATCTGCCTGCATGGCGTGTTCGAGACCGGGATCACGACCTGCGCGGCGAATCAGGTAGCGGCCACGCTTCCCAATATGGACGACGGCAACCAGATCATGTGGCAGCTGCTGAAGGAGGACATCGTCTCGAGCCCCAGCCTCACCCCCGTCAAGGGTGCGCTGCCGATCTGCGACAAGCCCGGTCTCGGCTTCGAGCTCGACCGCGACGCTGTCGCCCGCGCCGCGGAAG